>CAZEFV010000043.1:4441-7341 GCA_964511595.1 uncultured Candidatus Peribacteria bacterium | reverse complement strand
TGTCTAGAAAAGGGGAGATTTCTCCCCGTTTTTTTTACTTTTCCAAAACCTCACTAAAAAAATCTCTTGATTTTTTTGACTTCATTTATTTGGTTGGATATAATCTTACCACACTCCTTCATCTACTTTAAACCTTTTTCTTTTATAACATGAAAAAAAACATTATCATTATTATCTTATCACTCATTGTTGTATCATTCTGCTGAGAATTTATGTACAAACAAATATTACTAAATCCTGAATATATCTCTGAAATAAAAGAGTGCATAATACGCAAACATTGTCACGATGATTTATGAGAGACCATAAAATCATTATTTTCTCCACAAATATCATTAGGCCTTTGAGTAAATTTATATCCCTACCTTGCACACGGAAATGGGTATGGAGTAAAGTCTCAAAAAGATGATCAGCTTTTTTCTTCACTAATTCCCTTATCAGAGGGATATGTATGAAATGCTACAGAGACACATTTATGAGACGCCTTTTTGATAAACCTCTTTGACTTCCCTTTTGTCAAGACAGATATATTACAACCAAATACTAATTTTGTGATAGAATTTACCAATGTGAACCTCTTTTCTATGGGAGAATTTCTCTATAATCCACATTATCCTAAAACTAAGAATCCCTTACAAGCAATAAATATTAGCACACTCTTACCCTTAAACATCGGAGAAGGAATGAATAAAACAGGAGATTTTTGTCTGACTATTATTACGGGATCTCCCTTTTTCTCTCGTCAATTAGATAACGTTAGAGAATGTGGGCTTCTTGTAGTTCCTCACCTAGATAATTATCCCTACTTACTTTGGAAACCAAACATACAACCGCTTGATCCGGAACAACCTAGCACTATAAAAGTACTCTATAGAGAGATCTAAGTATAGCTTTATCTATTCTCTTTTGATTTTTCCTTGCAAATGATCGTAAAAAAATTATATTTTGTAGTGAGATTTTTATCTTTTTTATTTTTCAGGATTTGGAATGGGGAGACGACATAGTATTGCTGCTAGAAAAGCAAGTGGAGACGCAGCAAAATCAAGAATATACTCTATCATTGGGAAAAAGATCCAAATGGCCGCTAAAAATGGTGCCGATCCAAAAATGAATCCTACTCTGGAAATGGTACTAGAAAAAGCCAGATATCATGGATTACCTAGAGATGTCATTGATAGAGCCATCTTAAAGGGAAGTGGACAGTTAGAAGGTGAGGAAATGAAGGAAATCTTTTATGAATGATATGGACCGAACGGTTCTGCACTGCTTGTAAAAACGATTACCTCAAATACTAATAGGACGAGTAGCAATGTCAGAATCGCTTTTACCAAGACGGGTGGAGTAATGGCTGAAATGGGATCTGTAGCGTGGCAATTTCAGGAGAGATGACTGATTGTGATAGATGGAGTGAGTAAAATTGTAATAGATAAGTGAAGAGAGGTAGAAAAAATTGACGCTTTCGACTCTGAAAAGCTCGAGATGGATATGATGGAGCTAGCAATTAGTGATATTACTATCGAAGGCGAGACTGCTGAGGTGTATACAGAAAAAGCTGATTTCATTACGGTAAGAAAACAGATTGCTGAGTTAGGATACCATATTGCTGAGGCAGATTTACATTTCTTTGCTGATACTACCGTTGACTTACAAGGAGAAGATTTAGAAAAATTTATGAAGATATTGGACACTCTGGAGGAAGATGATGACGTTGATCGCGTCTATCATAATGTAGGACTGTAAAATTACCCTTTTCTTTTTTATTCCTTTTCTTTATTTTATTATGGAACCTATTCAAAAAAACACCCTTGGAGCAGTTGCATTCTGGCTCTCAATTATCGGAGTTATCCTTTCTATATTTGTCATTTGACTACCTTTATTGGTGATTTCTCTGGTCGTGGGAATTATTGCAGCGTTCAAAACTCCTAGAAAATTTGCGGTTACGAGCATCATTATCTCTGGCATTTCACTGTTGTTTACAGCAATTTGTGTAGTTATCCTGTGGACACCTCTTATAAAACCGATGATCGACTTTACTACAGAGATGGAGAACCTCAAGAGAAATAATGTGGAATTTAGAGAAGCTATGGAAGACCCTGAGTTTCAGAATTATTTTTCTCATTCTATTAATGCGGCATTTCTGACAGTAGATTGGTCTCAGGTTATTAATAAAAATGACTCTCGACTCAAACAGACAGAAAAAGTAGTTAAAATCTCTCTAGATCTCGTAAAAGAACAGATCCCTTTGGCTATAGAAGAGTGGAAATCTGTAAAATTAGAAAATCAAAATACACTCTCTACTACAAACCCACTAGCTAACACCTCTCGAGAATTAGTAAGTTATAATGACGATAAAGTAGAAGGAAACTATATTTTGGATTTCTCGGAAGATAGAGTTTCGACTCAATTTTGTAATAGAATGAGTGGAATATACGGGGTCTCTGAAGATAATACTCTCATCCATGCTCAACTTGCTTCTACCGAGATGGCATGTGATGACGATGAGAAAATGGAATTAGAATATGCTTTTTGACAGATGATGGTTGCTGCAAATTTTGCTATCCCAAGTACGCGTATGGCAGGCAACAATACTGAGCGCCTCTTACTTAGCAGTGGGGATAATAGCTTTGGTTTTGTTAGAATCTTGTCAGCAACAACTCCAACTCCTAATGATATCGCAACCGATACGAATGTAGACACTAGTGCTGGTTTAGCTAATCCTGCTAGTGTAAACTGTATAGATCTTGGTGGAGAACTAGAAATAGTAACGGCTGATGACCTTTCTCAGTCAGGAATCTGTAAAAAAGACGGAAAAGAGTGTGAAGAATGGGCTTTATACAATGGAGAATGCTCTTTATAATTACAACAAAATTGAAAAAAATAAAAAACAAATCTGAACATAA
>CAZEFV010000043.1:2556-4370 GCA_964511595.1 uncultured Candidatus Peribacteria bacterium | reverse complement strand
CTTTCAGCTTTTTATTTCTTTTAGCTGGATGTAATACTACCCCACCTACAACGACTCTCTCCTCCGGAGCTGAGCAAACTCAAATTGAAAAACTACCAGAACCTACCGTGATAAACGGAGAAAAACAGTATATCAATGATAATATCTATCTTTATTACTATGGACAAACCTGTTCTCACTGTAAAAAGGTGGAGGACTACCTGAAAAATTCTGGGATTGATCAGCGAATCCATATTACTGCAAATGAGGTACAAATGGATAGAGAACATCAACAGGAATTATTACACTGGGCAGAAACACTTAACATCCCTGTATCTGAAGTAGGAACGCCTTTTGTTGTGGTAGAAATGCCTGATGGGAATGATATCCCTTTGATCTGAGAAGAAGAAGTTATCAATCATTTTAAGCAAGTAGCTGAAGAGATTAAGGCATTTAATAACTCATAATTTATCTCTCTATAAAATAAAAAAACTATGGAAAATCTTTCTTTTTTTGCGGTAATGGCACCTGCGGCTTTGGCTGATAGCATCAATCCTTGCGCCTTTGCTGTGATGTTGCTTCTCCTCACTACTATTCTTAGCAAAACTCAAGATAAAACCAAAATACTTTTAGCTGGATTACTCTTTTCTCTCGCGATTTTTATTACTTATTTTTTGCTAGGATTAGGTGTTCTCAAACTTTTGGGGAACTTTGAAAGTCTCTTTTGGCTTAAATGGATCGTGGGAATTATTGGATTACTTGTCGGATTAGCTAATTTGAAAGATTTTTTTTGGTATGGAAAGGGCTTTGTGATGGAAGTACCCATGTCTCGAAGACCTTTAATGATGAAAGTTATTAAAAAAACTTTTTCTCCTGCGGGGGCGTTTTTGATTGGAGTCGTGATCAGTCTTTTCTTACTCCCTTGTAGTAGTGGTCCCTATCTTACGATTCTAGGATACCTCAGCGCTCAAGGACTGGATTCTCGTATGTGGGGATATATTTATCTGACTGTATACAACTTAATCTTTGTGACTCCTATGGTTATTATTGCTCTCTTGGTAGGACTTGGATATAGTAGTGCAGAAAAGATTGGAGCTTTTAAAAATAAACACACAAAACTAATTCATCTCATCGTTGGGTTATTGATGCTAGGACTGAGTGTCTATATTATTGGAACATTGTATCGATGGTAATTTCTGATTCTTTTTATTTTCTAACTTATCTCAGGTAGAATGTGGATATTCTTTAAAGTACTCAGAGGATTCTTTTTATTTCTCACTTTAGTAGTTGGAGTTGTATTCATTAGAGGTGAATTGCTATTTTCTCCCGAAGTGTATGCTCTCATTCAAACGATCCTTTTCCCTGGGTATTTGATTTTTTGCGGTTTAATTGTATGATATTTAATTGCCACACTTCGAGCTGGAAGAGAGGGTTTTCAGGATTTTGATAATAAGGAAAAGATTGCTATTAAAAGCTTTATTATCGGTATTATCCTAGGAATTGTTTTAGCTATTCTTTATTTATTTTTGTAATAATGAATATTTTTCCTCCCCTCAAGTCATATTTTCCCTATGGTAAGATGTTTTTTGTTCTGAGTTTTTTTACTCTTTTTTTGGCTGGATGTGGATGAAGTAATTGACCTCTCCTAGAAGCTTACTCTTACCAAACGGTATATCTCTGAAGCAAAACCCTTTCCTCTCCAGAACTCATAGATAATGAAACTATCTATGTGGAAAGCTGAAATGCAAATTATATAGATTCGCTGATCATCCAAGAGAAATATAATCAAGGAAAAGGAGCTCTTGTTTTTTCTCAGGAGGCAATGGCTGTACTCT
>CAZEFV010000043.1:0-2546 GCA_964511595.1 uncultured Candidatus Peribacteria bacterium | reverse complement strand
AAGCTAATTATTTCATGCCATGGAACTCCTCAGTCAGCAGTGCTCTTATCCTACCTTATTCAGTGAGGTGTTACGGAGACTAAGGCTCCACTCTATATGACACACCTTTTCCTTGAAAAAGATAACAATACTCTTATGATTTGGTCTCATAGTACAGAAGAAAAAAAAGAACAAGATAAAATGAGGTCTTCTTTTGAGAAGATTCAGTGCAAATAATGGTTTTATTTTTTATGCATCAGTGTGATGTTTGATCCTACTTCTATTCCTCCTTTAGGGACTCCAATTTCTCCGCTTGGAACCGATACGAAAAAGCCGCATTTAGATGCGATGTTAACTAATGCACCTGTAGATGTTACTCTAGGGATGTTTTTTTGAAAAATTTTAATGTGACTGGTAGTAGGCGGATGCATCTCTGCATTATTATTTGCTGTACTGAGTATGGTTGGTGGTATGATTGGAGGAGATGCCTCTACTCCTAAAGCCTATCTCTGACCTCTTTTAGCGTTAATTGGTTTTGTCGCTGGGATGCTAGGGAATATGTGACTTGCTTTGCTCTATAATCTCTTTTTTAGTAAAAGATATTATTCTCTCCAAAAGATGCTAGGACTGATTTTTACAAGTTCGGTGATTATCGCATTCATTTGTTTCTTTCTTTATCTCCTTCCTTTTAATGGAGGGATGGTTACACTTTTTACTATTTTAGGGGTACAGATTCTTTTTTCTTTTTTTATCACTGCAAATTTACTCGAATTTCTTGCTCAACCAAATTACTCTGCGTCTAGTCTGATTGGGACTACACTTGGTTTTGTATTAAGCATTGTGATATTTATGGGGGTTACCCTGAGTATTCAGGGAGACGAAGTCAACAATCAGATTTCTAAATTTATGCGAATTCCGACTATTATTGGATATACGGTATTGATCGCTGGAAGTGAAATATGGAACGCTATTTACTATAAACTCTTTCAGCGAGGAAGTAACCCTTTTTACCTGAGATCTCGTTCTGAACTCAGTAAAGAAGAGCAATTAGCAGAAAAGATAAAGGAAAAAAATGCTGAAGAAGTAAATGTCGATATGAGATAGTTCCAAAAAAAGAACAACCCGATAGATTAAGGCTGTTCTTTTTTTATATATTATTTTTCTGAGCTAAATATGCTAAACCTAAAGCATCAGCAGCATCATTAAACTGAGGCAAATCCTGAAGCTTAAATAGCCTCATTATTGTTCTTTGTACGAGCATTTTATCTGCCTTTCCGTTTCCTGTGATATATTTTTTTAGTTCAATAGGAGTATACTCTTGGACAGAGATACCTTTTCTATGAAATAGCATCATCAAAGCTCCTCTAATTGCATAGACAAATTCAGCATTATTTTGGTTATAAGAGGTGAAAAAAAGTTTTTCTATTCCTACTTTTTTGATATCGTGAGAGGCCAAAAGTGTCTCAAAAAAATCAAAAATTTCACTTACTCTCTCAAACTGATCAGCTCTCGAGGGTGCTATTTTTTTTTGAAGCAAAATACCTGCATCTAGGATCTGCAGGTCTTTTGAAATTAACGCGTATCAGAGTTTACGAACTCCTGGATCTATTCATAATATCATCGTATTGGGAAGACTAAGCAATCTTTACGAGTACTTTTTCAGCTCCATCTCCTACTCTATATCCGAGTCTAAATGATGTCACAAATCAGCTTTTTTTCCCTGAATCAACAAATTTTGGAAGCAAAGTATCTAAAAGCTTTTTTCCATCTTCCTCTCCAAAGATTTCATTTTTGATAAGCTTGATATTCTCTCTGCGAGCTTCTTTTTCGTCACATTGTGCAACATTTGTTACCAAGCTAGAAAAGAAACTGTCTGCATATGATTTCAAGACAGCTGCTCTTTTTGTCGTGGTAGTAATTTTCCCGTTACGAACGAGATTTGTCAAAAGTTGTCTCAAGAACACTGGTTTGCTCTTGGCTCCTGTGTTGATTTCTAAGAGCCTGTTTTTTCTGTGATGCATCCTGCTACCTATTTGCTAAATAAAATAATACTATATCCCTGAGCCTCCTTTTTAGGAGTATCATATTGAGATCTTCCGTATGTTGATAAGGTTTCCTTTGCTTGTAATATTTTTTCTAAGGCTTTGTCTGAGTAGATTCTCTCCCTCCCTCTAAGCCTGATACTGATTTTTACGTTGTCACCATCTCTGAGGAATTCTTCAGCTTTTTTCATTTTTAGAGCTAAGTCATTATCTCCAATAGCGTAGGAAAGTTTGATCTCTTTCATCTCTTTCCCTTTTTGAGCTTTACGTTTTTCTTTATCCTCTTTTCCTTTTTGGTACATATATTTTCCGTAGTCCGTCATACGAACTGTCGAAAGCATCTTTTCCATATCATAACTTATCTGCACTAAGTCTACTCCAGCTTCTTCAGCCATCTCTAGAGCTCTCCTGCGTGGGAAGGTTCCAAGATTTCTTTTCTCGTCATCAATAATCATAATGTTTGGAGCCTTGATCTGGTCATTGATATAGACCATTCTGGCTTTAGGATTTGCACTAGCAATTCTC
>CAZEFV010000042.1:4346-7464 GCA_964511595.1 uncultured Candidatus Peribacteria bacterium | reverse complement strand
TAGACGCTTCAGCAGTCAATACAAATCAGACGGGAACTTATGAAGTAATTTATTCCGTGACTTGACCATGATGATTGACAGGAGAAGCGAGAAGAAATGTTGTCGTATTCTCTGACCCAGCAGAATTACCTAATTTACAAAAACCGATTATCACCTTGTTAGGGGCGAACCCTCAGGAGATTATGCTCTGATCAGGATATGTAGAGCTCTGAGCGACGGCAAAGACCATATCAGGGCTGGATATCACTTCAGATATTGTAATAGACTCTTCATTGGTAAACACCAGTCAGACAGGAGTATACAAAGTAATCTATTCAGTCACTGCTCCAGACGGTTTAACAGGAGAAGCTAGTAGGACAGTAATTATCTATTCAGATCCTTTAGAGTTAGAGGAGTTTGAAAAACCTACTATTACTTTATCAGGAGATAATCCACAATATATCATTTCATGATCTAGTTATATCGAACTATGAGCGACAGGACAAACCGTAACAGGATTAGATTTAACTGCTCAAATTCAGATCAATACAGGAAATATAAATCTGACTCAAACAGGTATGTATGAAGTAATATACTCAGTGACTGGGCCATGAGGGCTTACGGGAGAGATGAGAAGAACAGTAATGGTATATCTTTCAGATGAAGATACGGACGGTGATCAGGTGCCAGATGGACAAGAAATAGAAGACGGAACAGATCCTAATGATCCTAATGATCACTGTGACCTTGGTACCGTAAAAATGAGTTTATTAGGAATCAATCCTCAGAAAATTATGCTCTGATCTGGATATTTAGAACTCTGAGCGACGGCAAAAACGGTGACAGGATTAGACTTAACAGCTCAAATTCATATCAATTCAGGAAGTATAAATCTGACTCAAACCGGAATATATGAGGTAATCTATTCTGTAACTTGACCAACGAATTTATCAGGACAGATAAAGAGAACGGTAATTGTATACTCTGATGCTGTAGAATTAGAAAATTTTAAAAAACCAACAGTCGCTTTGAATGGAACAAATCCTCAGCAAATAATGCTCTGATCAGGATATTTAGAACTCTGAGCAACAGCAAAAACGGTAACAGGATTAGATTTAACATCTCAAATTCAAATCAATAGTGGAAATATAAATCTGAGTCAGACAGGAACATATGAAGTGATATATTCAGTGACCTGACCATGAGGGCTAACAGGAGAGGCTAACAGAACGGTAACAATTTACTCAAATCCCTCAGAATTAGTCGATCTAGAAAAACCAACAATCACTTTACTTGGAGCTAATCCTCAATATATTGCTGTAGGATCCGGGTATGTAGAACTTTGAGCGACAGCGAAGACAGCTACAGGTTTAGATATTACTGCTCAAATCCAGATCAATAATGGAGCTATCAATCTGACAAAAACGGGAGACTATCAAGTAATCTACTCCGTAACTTGACCAAATGGACTTACTGGAGAGGTTAAAAGAACTGTGACAATGTATCTGCCAAATGAAGACGCAGATGGAGATTGAACTCCAGACGGACAAGAAATAGAAGACGGAACAGACCCAAAAGATCCAGGAGACTTCAAAGACGATGATAATAATGGAATCCCAGACTATGTGCAAAACAACACCGGTTATTTCCATCAAATCTATCTCTATGGTTCTTCATATATGACAGCACATATTGCCAGCGGGTTTACAGATCCAGGAGCATGGCGAATGTTACGAGATTCGGGATCGGCGACTCCTATTTCACAGACAGGGTTAGCAACCGTATCAGGACTCAATCAGCTTACAAAAACTGGATTACGAACACTGACATATACACACGCTTATAGTGGTGATATTATTACGATTACGAGAAAGGTGTTTATCTACGATGACGCATCCAATCCAAACAGTCCAACGCCACCAGTAAATCCTCCGTGATGATGATGAGGCTGAGGTTGATGATGATGAGGTTGAGTCTCTAGAGACTACTGCCCAGGAGGGGACCTCTCTTCTAGTTACTATGATGGTAGTTGTGGATATCTTCCCAATCAGTGATCACAGAATGGAGTAATCGATCCACTTCCAACTGTAAACGGAGACATTCCAACCAATCAAATCAACACAGGAAAATATCCATCCGAGATGCGAAATGCTTATTTCTTTGCTTATGCATACGGACTGACGAACGAGACAGACATTGACAAAGCACAGCTATTTTCGACAATGACCAGAGCACAGTTTGCACAGATGATATCAGATTATGCTACCGATGTATTAGGAAAAAAAGCAGATCTTACAAAAGACTGTTCAGCGTTTCTACCAAGTATTAATGGATATAAAAATTCAGATTTATATAACTCTATGATCCAATCTTGTCAGCTCAATCTGATGGGAGTACATCCTAGAGATGGTGCAATTAATAATTTCCAACCGAATAAATTAATGTCCAGAGCAGAGGCTGCTACTGTACTTGCGAGACTATATCGAGGTACAAAATACGAGTGAACACGTGCTGATCGGTCAACAAAGCCACTTCAAGCACTAAAAAATCATGATATTATTTCAAATACTGATGGACAGACACAGGAACTAAGAGGACGACTCTTCACTGAAATGTATAGAGCGCATCTACAAGGATTAGATAAACAAACCGCAGGTAAAGATGTAAGGACGCAAAACACCGCAGAGGTATCCCTCGAGAATGTGAACCTTTCATTAACTCCAGCGGAGCAAGCTGTTCCAACAACAGAAATCAATAATCGTGTAAATCAGCTTTCTTCTTTTGTTTCTACGCTTCTTTCACAGCCAAAGTACAAAAACAACCCTTATACAGAAAATATTCTAAAAAATATCTTAATATCAGCTTCAAAAAATAGTACTAAACCGCTGATTTCAGCATCAGCAAAAACCATACTTTCTAAGCGAAAGACACAGTAGATCAAATCTACTCACAACTTATGTGAACAAAAATAAAAATCTGACTGTATCAAACGAGCTAAAATGCTCATACCTATGTGAACAAAAAATCAAAAGTAAAAGCCACTCTACTAGAGTGGCTTTTTACATATTCAAAGAATATAACTTGATCTAATTTTCATTTCTTTTTTTTGAACAACACACGACAACGCACTGCAACACAC
>CAZEFV010000042.1:0-4336 GCA_964511595.1 uncultured Candidatus Peribacteria bacterium | reverse complement strand
TAATTTTCATTTCTTTTTTCCCAAAAAATCATTGCAGCTTCATTTTCAGCTTTCTTTTTGCTTTCTCCTTCTCCTTCGGACTGCTTCACGCCTTCTGCCCATAATTCTGCTCTAAAACGTAAATTCTCTTCTTCAAAAATGCGATATTCCGGTAACTGCTTTGTTTTTCCTAGAAAATGTTCTTGGACAAGCGATTTATAACTTTTCACAGGACGCTTGAGAGTATCTTGCATCTGTGGATAAAGATATTTTTCGACAAATTTCATCACTTCTTCTTCCCCAAATTCACAGTATATCCGCCCCAATAGCGCCTCAAAACCATCTCATAAAATCGTCTCTTTATCACGTCACCCAGCTTTTTCTTCTCCTTTACTGATAAAAATCACTTGATCTAGTCAGATTTTTTTAGCTGCTTCTGCGAGACTTTCTTCTCTTACGAGCGCGATTTTATACAGACTCATCGTCGCTTCATTCATCTCTGGATAATTAAAAAAGAGAAGCTTGCAAACTACCGCCCCCAAGATTCCATCGCCAAGAAACTCCAGACGTTCATTATGAGCACTGATAACCTTAAAATCTGCTGCATAACTCTTGTGAATAAAAACACTCAAAAAAAGATCAAAAAGCTGAATATTTACGATCGGAACTCCTAGTTGCTCGATAAAATTCAAAAGAATTTCTTGTTTTTCACGCACTTCATCAGGAATATCCAAGGAAACAGTTTGGAGTTGTTGATACATAAGCTTGAAAATAGGGTCAGTAGAAGTCATTATTTCCTAGGCAAAAACAATAAAACAGAAAGAATATACAGATTTTCACCAGAAATACAAATCTCATATAAAAAATCCTGAAGATATTATCACAACAATAGCTTCAGGGGAAAATTTTAAATACTTTTGGCTACAATATTTCGGAAATATTCTCGAAATATTTTGTCTTAGAAATAGAAGGAGTTTTCGGAATTGATGTGTGTGATTTTGCTCCTTTTGCTTTCTTTTTTAAGATTGCTTCCGTTTTTTCCTGTCTTAAATTGAATTTATCAATTTGGGAGAGGAGTTGGTTTGTAATTTCACTCATAATTTTATTATTTTTTGTTTAACACAAAACTATAGAATACAGTATACTCAAATTTGATTAAAAGTCAAGACAAAATTAAAAAACTAGCAAATAAATGATATTTGCTAGATTATCATAAGATAGTTCATCTACATAGGCTTTCTCCACTACCATTAGAAGTGGAGAGTAATGTTGACAATTCGCGCAACAACTCCGAATACTGATTCTCAATATCGGAAAGCTGGTTCTGTAGGAGTAATCGTTGGCGTAAAGCATCTTCAGAATATTCCTTTCTCAGTTCTTCAAGATCTTCCATAAGCTTATGTTTTGCAAGAAGAACTTCTTCCTGCTGATGTTTAAATGATTTAAGCTTTTCATTTTCAGGGAGAAAAAGGAAAATATGCATAAATGTTTGATTAATTCTATCAATACTTATAAATATTTTTTCCTCCTGATCAAATGCTAAATCTCTGAAAATAGGAAAAGAATCCAGAAACTTTTCTTGTTGTTCATTTTTTTTGTCTTTTTTAGATTCAGCAGCTTCTTTCTTCTGAAGCAGACAAAGATCCTCTTGCATTTGAGTGTTTTTTTGCTGTAATCGATTTTTTTGAATTTCTAAACCTAATTTTTCTAAAATCAGGTTTCTATTTTCTATTTGTAAGTCAACCAACTCTTCAGCTGGTTCTGAAAAGGTTTGGCGCAATAAGGGGAGTGAAGATCCCCCAAAGAATAAAAGCACCAAAGCAGCTATTGCTACAAGAAAAAGAATCCCTTTAGTTTTTGTTTTCATAATTTTAAAATCCTCCAATATTTTTTTTGTTAATAATAAATAACAATACTCAAAAATTTTTAAAAGTCAATAGCTATTTTTGGCTTGAATACGCTCAAAAAAAACTTACACTAAAACCATGCAAAAAAAAGTCATCGCAATGGCAGGAGGAGGAACGGGAGGACACGTCTTTCCGATTCGCTCACTGTTACAGACGCTCTTTTCTACCCAGCAATATGCTGATAAAATAGACAAAATCTACTGGTTTTGATCTTCAAACTCTCTAGAAAGTACTATGTGTACTGAGTTGAAATCACAGTTTGCCACCTCTCAGGAGACAAAAAAGTCAGAAGAACCTGTCTCAGAGTCACTCCATTTTATTCCTATTTTATCAGGAAAATATCGTAGAGAAGCGACATTCAAAGCATTCTGTCGTAATGTTTCAGATTTTTTTAAACTTTTTATAGGAACGATCCAATCTTGCTATTATCTCCAGAAATATCATATCAACACCGTATTTTGCAAGGGCGGATATGTCGCTCTGCCTCTCGTTTTTGCGACAAAAATTCTCAAAAAAAAGCTGATTGTCCACGAAAGTGATACACGTCCAGGACTCGTAAATCGTATCGCTGCACGTCGAGCAGAAACAACCTTTTCTGCATTTCCTGAAGTTTTGCCAAACGCTCAGGTAGTAGGACAAATCTTGAGTGACGATCTCGTTGCTCCAGATGAGAAAAAGAGAGGAGTAGACAACGACAAAAATTTACTTCCTCAGTTATTTATTACTGCAGGTTCACAGTGAGCAAAGACGCTCTATGAAACGCTCGCTACACTCTTTGATACAGAGAGAGATCTTGTCCATTCTTTCCGCATTATCATCTCTCTAGGTCAGCTAAACCAAGAGCTGGCACCTCGTTTTACATCTCTGGGAGACAATATTACGACGTACGATTTTCTCACTCAATCTCAGATGGGAGAAGTCTACCAAGAGACTGATATTTGTATCACACGTGGAGGCACGACCTCTCTTGCCGAACAAAAACTCTTCAATATAAAATCGATCATTATCCCTCTTCCTCGAACACACGATCAGGCTCAGAATGCAAAATATTACGCTGATCATTATCAAGATATCGTGCTCGATCAGCGTTCACCTTTTTTTATTCAAGACTTGGAGCAGTCCTTATCCTCTCTTTCTTCTTACCGTAAGCATAAACTTTTATCTTCACCACTCCAGCAGATTCAACAGACAAAAAATCTGATTTTGGAGACGATCCTATCCTAATAGAGAAGAAAAAAATACTGATATAAATATCAGTATATTGAAGGGGTATTCAGAGAATTAATATGATCAATCACTTTAAGCTCAATAAGTACTTCCTTAAAACTCTGTACGTTGAGAGTAGATATCATAAAATCAATTCTCTCATTAATTACAGAGCAGATTTGTTCAAATTGTGCTAAGATTTTTTTTGTTGCACCTATCATTTCCCATTTTCCTTCGTCGTCCAAAATAATTCGGGCATTAGTAAGAATAGAGTCCCAAAAATTTTTATAAAATTTTCCAATCGCAATATTGTTGCTACGAATGATTCTGATGACACTTTCCTTTCCCTTTTCGCTGTCTTTTAGACATGCTTGAATGTCTAAATACTTCATGTTACGAAGATCATAATTTTCTTCGAAAAAAATATTCATATTAACATAGAGTACATCATCTCCAGAGTAAGAAATGAATCCTTCTGATAAAAATTTTTCAACTTCTTCACCAATTTCTTGTGGTGTCATAAAATCTCCTTTTTTATTTATATTTTTATTTATAATAAGATAAGTATACTCAAACAAAGCAAAGGATCAATAACAAATGCAAAAAGAAAAACATCCTACGTACTGAGCAGACTTTTCTTTCTTTTTTCGATTGATCTTATCATCAGCTTTCTCTGCATTTCCTCATAAAACCTCTTGCTTTCTTAACGTTTTTCCGTAAACTATCACTCCGACGATATAGGTGCTATTTTAATTTTTACAAGGAATAAGAATGGATTTCGACCCAAAAAAAGATTATTATTCCATCTTAGGAGTTGCAGAAACTGCTACTACTGATGAGATAAAAAAAGCTTTTAGAAAGCTGGCTGTAAAACACCATCCTGACAAATGAGGAGATAAAGCAAAATTTCAAGAAATCAACGAAGCGCATACAACTCTTTCCGATGAAAAAAAACGTCAACAATACGATATGTATCGTAAGGGAGGTTTTTGAGGATTTGGCGGAGGAAATGGCGGTTTCTGAGGCTTTGATTTCGGGTGATTTGGTGGAGGTGGAGTGCAGTTTGATATGGGAGATTTAGGAGATTTGATCGGAAGTGTAATGGGAGGCGGTTTTGGTGGCTTTGGGTGATTTGGTGGAGGTGGAGCAAATGCAAGACAAACCAAGGGAGAAGACCTTAAAAAAATCATAGAGATCAGCTTTGATGACTCTTTTTTAGGAGTAGATAAAAAAATCAGTTATGA
>CAZEFV010000041.1:0-7535 GCA_964511595.1 uncultured Candidatus Peribacteria bacterium | reverse complement strand
CCTTCATATCGTCTCAAAAATACACAAGTGCTTCTTCGCTAAAGCCAGGGGTGAAATATTCCTCTTTATCCATCATACGACAGATGTTGCGATTTTCATTGCGAGGATAAAACGATTTTCAAGAAACTAAAGGTAAGATGTCGACTTTGTCTAAAAGTTGTCTATCTTGTCCATTATAACCCCACACATCAAAGGTACCACCTAATGAATTTAAAGTAAAACCTGTCTGATAACTAATGGTTATCAGATGGGAAGTAGACAGGTTTTGTGCGGAGTTTGTCACAATCAGCCATCCTCATCTAGTAGACAGATTTTGTCATTGAGAGTCAAAGATTTTTTTTGGATTTAAAAAAATAGGAGCCGTTAAAGCACTCCCAGATAATTCTATTTTTTCAAATTTCTCTCAAAAAGATTCTTTCAATTCAAATTCAATATAAGGAGCTATTTTTTGATTTCCTCCAAATATTTCACTGATAGAGATTACGCCCGTAGTAATTTCAAAAGGAAATTCATCTAAATGACTAAGAAAGAGAGAACAATTTTCAGATATTCCGTTTTCTTGATCTCCGCTTCATGTATCTTCTTCTGGATCATCTCCTCCTCATTCCTGTGCCCGTTCTAGCTGATCGCCTGTTGCCCAAGCATAAATTTCTTGGTTTCAGATCACTACTTCTGGATTAGCGTAAATTCATTCTATATTAAAGGTATGTTTTGCTGTTGTTTTTTGGATTTTACCTTCGAGAGAGTCAAAAACCAACTCTAGAGAAGATCTATTAGTGGTCTCTTTCTGATAGCTAGCGTCTATTAAGGCTTGAGAAGCTGTAAACGTATCTATCACATCTCCGCTGATAGAAAGTTGTAGCTGAAACGCTTCTTGATCTTTAAGTGTTCATGCGAGGTTAGTTTCAGACTTATTGATAATTTTAGACTGATGAGAAGGGATTTGCAGAGAGAAATCCTGACTTTTCCCAATTCCATCGAGAGTAAAAGTATCAGCAAAATCTTCATCTCCCATATTTGTAATCTCGATCCATTCATTACTTCACATCCAAAAAACTTCAGTAATTCTTAATTTTGCTCCGGCGATAGCAAGTAGTCCCTGCCCTAAAGTAGAAAAAACTAGACAAAAAGTCAGAACAAATTTTAAGGTTTTACGTACCATTTGTATAAAAAAGAATAAAAAGCCCCAAACGACATCACTCGACACTGTCCACCAAAATACTATAATATATGTATATTTGCTTTACAATTTCAAGGGAAATACATAAGATATAAAAAATACTCGATAAAAACTGGTGTTTTATCTATATATTAAGATGAATTTCCGTTGATTTTTTTGCAAAAATTTTTATACTCATACGTAATTTGTTTACTTTTTCAGTTTTTTCTTTCTTTTTTATGCTCTACTATCAGGACGCAAATCTCTATTATTTCCGAAAACCTGCAGGAATCCCTTCAACATTTGGGAGAGAAAAATCTTTTTTAGATATACTTCTTATAGAAAATTCTTTGATAGTTCAGTCTTTATCTACCTTTTTTTGAACAGATAAAAAAATCTGAATCAATGGACGTTTTGGCGAACTTTGACTACTCAATAGACTCGATAATGATACTTCTTGACTACTCTATTTCGCAAAGAATCCTCGTGTCTATCATGAATTTCGCCAGATGCAGTCAGAACTTTTACTAGAAAAATACTATCTCGCTCAAGTATATGGAGATGTAATCTCGACAATTTGAAAAGATAAAAAAGAATATCAAATATCTACTCCCTTAGCACATCACCGTTATAATGCGGATCGTATGGTAGCGATTCTATCGCCACAAGATCTGAAAAAGACGAAATGAAGCATTCATCATCTCACGACGACGATTATAGATACAGAGTTTTTATCACAGTTAAATACTTCAATTCTCCTGATCAAGATCCAAAAAGGACTGCGTCATCAGATTCGTGCACACCTTGCCAGTATTGGGCATCCGATCTGTGGAGATAAAATATACGTGAAATCGTCAAAGCAAGACTATGATAACTTGCAGCTTTTTTCTATCTGATTGGAGAGTCATTAAACTGGCGTCTGTTTAAAGTGAAAATTGGCAATAAAAGTGAAATGACGCTTGATAAGTAATAAAATAAGTCTTGACTTCAGGTTTGAAATATGTATACTGGAAAAATAAATAAAATAAATTTAAAAACTTTAAAAATAAAAATGGGGGAAAGTATGTTGAGTACGCAACACAAAACAAACACACAACACAAAACAAACACACAACTAAAAGATTTATCAGATGAAAAGTACCACTTAGACAGTTTACAAAAAACAGTCCCAGTAGTTAAACTTTTCTTACAGCAATGTAACTTGTATAAAAAGGATAAAATATTTAAAAGATGTACGCATAAAGAAAATCCTTTGGTTGGATTAAATACCTTTATTCAACAGCAAGGAAGTCAAGTTGATGCGGATATCTTAGCTGAAGATATCCTAAAAAGGCCTATATTTAAAAAGGCAGTAGAAAACTTTTTACAGGAGACAAAATCCACAATTGAACAAAAAAATATTGTCAAAATGTGGATGCATAGAATATTAAGATGTAGTGATCCCGCTCATACTTGGATGTTTGAAGAGAAAGTGCCTCTAAAGCAAAAGGCAGATATTTCTAGTGACTCTTTTTTCCCAAATTATATTTACTACCATATATGTATAGAGGAAGAAAGCAAAGGCGTAGAAGAACTTTTTACAGATAGGGATGAATACTACAACCATCTGGAAAATATTGAAGGTATTCAAAAAGGTTTCCGTAATGGAGAATAATAACTGAAAATAACTCAATAAAGAGGAAGTTGCAACTCAACGACCTCTTTTTTTTCTTTTCAGTAAAATCTAAAACAGTTAAAATTCACATATTCAGTGAATTAGTGAAAAAGTTCACGGTTTCATAGAAATAGTGAATTTTTTCACAAAAGTAGTGAAGTTTTGTGAAAAAAATGATAAAACATTTCCGTTGAGAAAAATTCAGTCTTTCGGTGAATGGGTGAAAAAATTCATAAATTCAGTGAATTAGTGAACTTTTTTTGCTTTTTGATAAAAAAATCTATACAATATCCATATTCACCACAAGAGTGAAAAACTTCACTCATCTAGTGAACTTTACTTCTCATGATCTCTTGATGCATAAAAATCCCTGATTCCATCTAGGAGAATTGTTAAGACAACAAGAAATGACTCAAAAGCAGTTAGCTTTTTTAGTCAACAAAAAAGTATCAGAGATTAATGAACTCATCAAAGGAAAGAGAAAGATGACAATTCAATGGGACTATCTTCTCTCTCAGGCGCTACATACACCGGAGAAGTATTGGATTTCCCAGCAGATAGATTACGATTACCAGCAGTATTTAAAGATGATAGAAGCAGAAGCTGTGTCTACATCAGTCTCTCCTTTGGAAGAGAGAGCGTCTCATAGAGATGAAGTGCAAATTGCAGAAAGCTCTCAAGTTTGATTACAAGAGATTGAATCTGAGCAAAAAAAAGATGAGGATAGTGAGCTAAAAAAGGAGGAGGCTTCTCTACCAGTAAAAGAAGATAAAAAGCTGATCAATCAAGGAAAGATTCAGCTGGCAAATGAATTAAGCAGTAAACAAAACGATACGACTAGACACGAAATAGAAGGTGAAAATGCAGAAGAAAAGGTACATAATGCACCTCTAGAGGCTGAGGAGCAACAACAGCGTCAAAAGAAAATTAAGAGAGTATTTCGTGATTTTTAAAAAAGAGCTATCTATTATTTCTTTAGATAGCTGTTTTTAGGATGTTTTTTATAGAGAGGAATAGTGCTTATTTCAGCTTTTTCTTACTTTTTTTCTCCTTTTTCATCAAGATATTCACTAAGCTTCCTCCGAGGAAAATAGAAGCAAACCCTGTCATAATCACCCCAACCAATACTGTAAATGCAAACTGCTGTAACGCACCTGTTCCAAAGATAAGCATAGCGATAAGTACTAAAGCGGTAGAAACACAAGTTCCGATAGATCTTTGCATCGTCTGCCAGAGACTATCTTCAATCACGTCTCCAATAACTACGTTATTATTTCCCCTTTGTTTGAGGAGGTTTTCACGTACTCTATCGAAAATAATAATAATATCATTAATTCCATAACCACAAACGGTCAAAATCGCAATAATAAAGACAGTATCTACCTGAATAGTGGAGTTTACCATCATTCGCGCTCCATATGCTCCGAGAGATACACACACCTCAAATAGCAGCACCCCTAATACAGAAGCTCCCAAAATCTGCGCCGGAATATCTTTTCTAATCTTTCCAAAAGAGAATAAAATATAGAATACCATAAAGATAATTCCTACGATAAACGCCTGAATAGCAGTAGTTTTCATATATCCTCATACGCTAGGTCCAATAATAGTCTGTCAGATAATTTCTTCTGGAGTTTGGATGACTTTTTCCTCTACTAGAAAGTTTTTGATATCTTCAGAGAGTTTAGCCACTTGTTCGTCAGAATCTAGTTTGGAATTAACTTTAATACTTGTTTCTCCTCCTTTTGTATCAATAAAGATATGTGAGGCAGGATAATTACGAGCATCTAGATAATTATGTAAGCTTCCCTCTAGCTGAGTGATATTCTGAGTAGAGATAAGAGAAAGACTGACTCCTCCCGTAAATTCCTCAGAAAAATTGAGGTTTAATACAAAGATAAAAAGCGAACAAACAGACAAGGCGATCGCTGTACATACTCGAAATCGCGACTTCTTGATGATGTAAAAGGGATGCGTTTTCATTGCAGGAACATAAACAAAAGAATAAAAAACTGATTTTTATCTCCTTTTTTGATAAAAAGGGAGAATCTTCAAACGAAAGTATATAGAAATGCCTCTCTTTTTCAAAGTCAAATCTCCTAACTGGTGGACATTTGTAGTTAGTGATAAGGAGAGGAGTGTAAATTGTTAAGTCATAAGCGGAATGATGGCTCTTTATTGATTTGGTAACTTTAGCTTGACTTTTTGTGGTTTTTAATTATATTAAAAAATAAATAAAACAATATTTCAACCAATAAAAAATTACAAAGGAGAAAAAAATGCGAAAAACTGCATTAAAAAACATTTTATCAGCTCTTATGCTGATAGTTTGCCTCGCGGTAGGCAAAAACAATCTCTTTGCCCAAACTTGGGCAATTGCGATCAATAAAGGAGAGGTAATGCTCTCCGAAACGAAACAACTCGATACCCTAGAGGTATCTATAGTACCTTCAGGTACTATAATAAATAAAATAACGTGGCGATCAAACGCCACAAATATTGTGTCAACTGTCGCTACAAGCGACAGCACAAAAGCACAAATATCTGCGGGAGCAGATACAGGCTGGACAAATATCTATGCTATTGTGGAGGTACAAGTGGGCGCCACAGTGGAAACGGACTCTGTGTTCGCACAAGTCCGGAACTTAGGAAGTTTTACCGGAAACCTTATTCCGGTACAAAGTGTTGCATTTTACACGCATCACTTTAAAGATACAATTGATGCAAAAAACAAATTACGTATAGGATATGTAATATATCCAAAAAATGCAACAAATAGAGGTGTTTGGATAGAGCACCTTGCTCCTAATATTGCGATCGCTTCTAATGTGTCGAGTGACACGTTAGAGATAACTGCGTTGCAGTTAGGCGAGAGTAAGATAGTAATTCACACTGATGATGGAGATTTCACTGATACGGTGACGATTACCGTAGATGGCAGATATATTGCCATCAACAGTATAGAAGTTACTCCATTATTTCTAGACATCACTAGAAGTGATGGAGGGCAAATATTTACTTGGACAATAAATCCAGGGAATGCAACCGATCAAACAGTTGCAATTAAAATGACTGATACCCTAATGGGATCGGTCAAAATGTTAGGAAAAAACTCTGCTGAGTTTACTCCCAATAAAAATAAGGTAGGGAATCTTACAGCGCACTTAGTAATAAGTGCAAAGGAAGACTCTCTCAGGAAGGCAATATTGCCTGTACAAATAACAGAGGATCGAACGGTAACGTTCGATGCTCGAAAAATAAAGAGAAAGGTTGGGGACACCCCTGACACTAATCTCTTCGAAAAAGGAAGAGACGACTTGCTGATAGTATTCGCTAATACTGATCCAAGCGTGGTCAGTGTGAATGATGGTATCTTTAGTTATATTGGAGCAGGCACTGCGACAATTATAGCTACACCATCCCCTATAGGGGTAGCGGATACCTTGATTGTTGAGGTATCAGAAGTGATGCCTGCCAACATAGAGTTGAATGAATATGCAATGACTCTGTATGTACCAGAGTCAGGTAATATTCCACCAGTACAGCTGGTAGCGAAGTTATTACCAGAAAATACAACAGAGAAAAATTTGCAATGGAAAGTTTCTAATCCATTGGCTGCAGTCAGCCAAACAGGTATGGTTTCATTCCCTACAAAGAATGCTGGAAAGGTAGAAGTAATAGTGTGCTCTTCACGAGATACAACCGTAAAGGCAATATGTCACATCACCATTAAAGTTCCTCTGAGAAGCATCACACTTTCAGAAAAAACAATAACAATCCACAAAAATAATCATACAGCACTGATAACGGCTCAACTAAATCCATCAAATCCAACTGACGTAGATCTTAGCTGGACAGTTAGTCCAGCAGACGATAGTTCATCCGAAACAGGGTTAACCATTAAACCTATAGGAGATATTCCTATCAATTTATCCATTGTCCCTAATGAAATAGGGAGATACGTGATAAAAGTAGAGGACTCATATACAAAACTCTTTGATACATGTATTGTTCACATCATTGATGAAGTTGGAATTACTGAAGATTTGCTAACGCTTCCTTTAGAGGTTATTGCTCAGGAGTTGAGTGATAAGAATATTCGTTTACAATTCAAAATTTCGGAATCGTTAATGAATCAGGTGACAACACTTACATTATTTGACCTTTCAGGTCAGATAATAATTAATTCTAATAAGATACTCACTGAAGAAGTAAATTTAGATATTCCCAATATTCCATCTGGAATATACTACATTTTACTTCAAAATAACAATCAAAGGAGAGTAATCCCTTTGATAAAAAATAAATAACCCATTTAATAACTACTAGATTTAAGGCAGAGTTTCTTCTGCCTTTTTTCATGCTTCAAAAAATATGTTCGACAAGCTATAAGCGACAATCAGCCTTTTATTTCTCTTTAACACTAGACAAAAAAATCTGTCTATAAATACTACAAAATCTTCCATCTTCCTCTTGACTTTTCCTATTAAAAACCTATAATACCTTCGTTAACAAAAAGGTTGTAAGAGAAAGAAAGCTTTTATTATTTAGCCTTTTTGTGATAATGAGAAAAATTTTTATGTGGCTAATGACCACCTTAGTGGTTCTTCAAAATATTTTACCAGGAGTATTGACTGTGCAGGCAAGTGATTTCAATACCGACAATGGAGTAAGTATAAAAATAGATGCTAATGATATTGTCATCAGACCAGCAGAAATACC
>CAZEFV010000040.1:279-7784 GCA_964511595.1 uncultured Candidatus Peribacteria bacterium | reverse complement strand
GCAAATTTAGTCTCATCTGTTTGATGTCATGGATTTGATCGCTGTCTCTCATCCCAACATTTTCAAAGCTAATAATTTCGTTGATAAATCAGAATTGAAAGCTGATATTTCATCGACCAGAACGATAGGTATCACTTATTCTTTTTAGCTCTCTTTTTACAAACTCTTCGTCATCAGGAAGTTCTACTCCCATGATTTGGAATCGAGATAATTTTAGAGGTCAGATTTTTTTACTTTTTACTAAACAAAAATAATCCTTTCCAAACAGATGGATCATAAGATGCTCTTTGCGATATACTTTGATCTGAACATCTTTTCGGAGCTGGGTTTGATAAAGATTGTAATAGGATTGTTTAAGTACCATTTAATCGGGAGTATAGCGAATGCTACCGAAAAAACAAGCGTTTTTCTTTTTCCTTTTTTCTTGACTTTAAACCAACTTTTGGATATATTGAGGTTTTATTTACGGTAGGAGATGAGTTTTTTATTCTTGTGATAGTATGATGCCCTGAAATATCGTTTTTATCTCTGCGGGATGAGCATGAATTTCCAATCTTGTAGGGATTTTATGGGATTTGTGATTTAGAAATCTCATAGGAGTAGATAATGGTCGGACACAACAGATGGAGCAACACATCTCTAGAGGGATTCCAGTCTTTAAGCATTGAGAATATTGCGTCAAAGTGGAAGACATTGTCATTTATTCCTCTGCGACCGCCGATTCTCCTGAGGTACAGGAAGCTTTTAGGATCAAAAAAGAGGAAAGAAAGCCGTTATTGATCTGGGATTATTTTGAATTTCTCGGAGAACTGTCGAAGTATTTCAAAACGGTTGGATTTACTGGGACGAATGGAAAATCTTCCAGCTCTGCGATGGCTATCGCAGTGGCCAGAGAAGTTTTGCCAGATTTTGGGATGGGAATCGTAGGAGCTTTGGTACCAGATTTTTCTGACTCATGAAGTGAAAAAGATGGCTATTTAAGGAGTTATGCCGTGGGAGGGAACGCTCAGCAATCTGGCGTTATACCCGCGCAAGAAGACATCAAAAAGATTTTTCAGTTTATTTTTACGGGGAGAAAGCTAGATTATACACTTGTGAAAAAATATCGATTTTTTGTAGAAGCATGTGAATACCAGAGGCATTTTCTCCATTTACAGCTCGATTATGCGATCATTATTAATCTGGAGTTAGATCATGTGGATTATTTTAGAGATTTTTGAGATTACGAACAGGCCTTTATCGAGATGCTGGATCATGTAAAAGAGAAGTGTTTGGTGCTTCCTAATCTCGCTAGTGAGACCATTCTCATGCATCCAAAAGTAGAGACCCTTCAGCATTTTCTTTCTTTTGATTTTAAGCATCTGATTGGTGCATTTCAGCAAGAGAATGCGAATCTCGTATTTTCTTTACTGAATGGAATCATCAAAAATCAAGATATGCTCATCAAGGAACAAATTGAAGCATTTCATGGTGTATGGAGGAGGATGGAAGAAGTCGCTACTCTGGAAAATGGAGTCAAGATTTATTCCGATTATGGGCACGTTGCGGGTAGTATTTGAATAGGATATGATGCATTAAGAGCGAAATTTCCTGATAAAAAACTTATTTGTATTTTTCAGCCTCATCAGATTCACAGAATCCAGCAAGGATGGGAAGACTTTCCTAGAGCGATGAAGAGATTTGATGAGGTCTTTGTGTATGATATTTATGCGGCAAGGGAAAATTATACGTCCCAAGAAGTAGCTGAATTAGGAGAAGCTTTTGCTCAACATGTAGGAGGAAAATATTTGAGCACTTTTTCACAGATCAAAGAAAAGATAGAACAAGCTGACTCACAGAGCGTTGTGGTATTATTTACTGCTGGAGCAGGAGACTTAGAGCTAAGAACTTGGCTCAAAAATCGCATTTCATTTTAATTATTCACCTTTTTTTGATCATGTTTATTATTTTCCCGAACGATTGACGTAAACTGAGGAGACTGATTACCGGCTTACTTAAATCTTGACTCACAACTGAAGTCATCAGAATGAATTATCTCCAGTCTTACGCTCTCCTAAGTGGCGCAGAAACTAGAAAAAATGATCAGATAAAAAAATCTGATCTAAAACTCCTCTACCTTGTGACGGAGCAGGCAGAAAAGGTAGAAAGTTTCCTAGAGAAGGGTTTCCCAGAAGCGAGGATTTTGGAAAAATAAAAGTGAAACCTTTTAGTTTTTTGTCTGTTTAGAGAAAAAACCTTGATTGTTTATGTTGTTTATTTGAGCATTCGCGTTGAACTTTTGTTGAATTTTTGATTCACTTTGTTGCAGATTTGGATAATATTTCTCTTGCAGAGCCTGACCATAGTTTATTTCTTCTACTCTTTCTTCCTCTTTTGGCGTTTCTAGATTGTTTTTTACAATTAGTTTCCTATAAAAATCTGGAGTCCCAAAATATACTGGTCTCTTAGTATCCCAGCTATCGTATGCAAGATTTTTTCTGATAAACCCTTTTCAGTTATTTCTTGGCTTTATTTCATAGGTACGATATACCACTCCATCATCTCTGATCCTCATTGTTATCTTTTGTTCCTTTCTCTCTTGTTCAGTCATTTTTTCTGCTTTTTCTTTTTCTTCTCCTGCCAGAATATTCCCTTTTCTGTCTCTATATACTTCCATAGGAACTCATTTTGAGGTCGAAGATCCAACAGTTTCCACTAATAATACTCCATCATCTCTCAATTCTGCATTTTTTACCAACTCTATATGCCTATCATTTTCATCTTTTGAATCTACATACATCACATCTCCCCGTTCTACCTGTTCTAAGGGCTTGTTTTTTTCTATGCAGCTCCTATAAATATTTTTCGAATGACGCTCTGTACCATAGATACCTAGCGCTTGAGCCGTCTTTCGTATTAAGCCGCTACAATCTAAACCATCTTTTTTATATCCTCTTCCCAAGAAGTCTTCTGCCGTTTTAATAAACTGATTCACATAAAAATCTTTTTCACTGGTTTCCTTTGACTGCGCTTCCGAATTATTTTGCTCCTTTTATTGTAGTGGCACTTTAACTACCTCCTCTTTTTTTATCTCATTATTTACATCCTTATCTATTTTACTTTCCTTGGTAGGTAGTTGACCTTCTTTATTCTTTTGATAATCATCCTTCTTTTTTAAATATTTTTTCTTTTCTCCCTTTTTTTACTTAATTTATCTTTGTTTTTAGCTGGGGTTTTTTCTTGACCCTGTTTTTTTTCTTCTGGGTTTGTATGATTTTGAAGTTCAGTCTCTAATTCATTTAACGACTCATTCCACACTTTCCAAAAGTTATTCTTTCAATCCTTGTCTTCCAATATTTCTCCCTTCTTCATCTCTTCTCCCTTCTTCATCTCCTCTGCTTTCCTCATCTCCTCTGTTTTCTTCATCTCCTCTGATTTCCTCATCTCCTCTGTTTTCTTCATCTCCTCTGTTTTTCTCATCTCCTCTGCTTTTCTCATCTCCTCTGCTTTCTTCTCTTCCTTTTCCTGCTTCTCTTCAGATTCTATAATTTTAGACGAAGAACTTTCTTGATCTATGGATGTTTTGAGTGAATCTATAGTTTCTAAAAATTTGTTCATCGCTTTTTTTGTGTTTTTTCCTTTTATTCCATCAATTGCCAGCGATTCCTGCTGATTTAAATCTCTCTGTAATAATGCTATTTTTTCTCTTGATAAGGAGAGCACTTGATCAATTTTAATTTTTTTCCATAATTGTTTTAGCTCCTCTCTCCAAGGAATTGAATTTAAACGTTCTTCCTCATTTTTAGCCTTTTCTTTAGCTTTTTTCCATGTTCTTGGTCAGATGATTCCATCTATTTCTTTACTATTTTTTCCTCATAAATACGTCTGCAATAAGTTTTTTTCCAATTTTGTCAGATTTTTATCAGCTTCTTTAAAACTAGAAAAAGATAGCACTTTATCCAGCAAAAGTATCTCTACTGAGGGTGCTTTCTCTTTTTGTTTAATCGCAAGAGACTCCTCTACTACGGAAGTTTTATCAGATAATATCATAGTTTTTCGTCTAAATGTAAAATCTCCTTCATTATATTGATTAAAAAGCTAAAAGTCAAAAAAATGCACTTTTATTTTGAATCAGATATGAGGGAGTTTTTAAAAAGACTATTTTTATAATGTGATTATTAATATACTATTATCCACCAACAACTACCTTTGATGGCATAATTACCTGTTGATTTCCCTCCTTGCGCAGGACAAATCCTTGATCAAAAATCTGTACGATCTTCCCTTTCAGTTTTTTATCTTCTGTAGGAATTAGAGAGATTGGTTCATGAAGCTGAGGATCCACTTCGACACCTATTTTATCGATAGGGAAAATATCAAACTCTGTCAACGTAGCAAGGAATTTATCATATACCATCTGTACTCCTTTTCCGAGCCCATCAGATTTTTGCTCATCGGTCAGATGCAACAGACTTTTTCTCAGATCTTCCACGAAAGGCAGGAGCTTTTTGATCACTTTGAGAAGACTTTCCTGTTCCATTATTTGCTCTTTTAATTTGGTTTGGCGTAAAAGAAAGTCAAAATCTGCTTTTAGATTGATGTAATCGAGCTGAGCTTTTTTGGTGATTTCTTCTTGTTGAGTGAGTTTTGCCTGTAATTTATCAGCCTGAAGGAGCACCTCCTTATTAAGATCTGTTTTTTTTTCTTCTTTTTTAGTCATGAGTTTTAGGATAGAGAGAGTAAAAGTATTCTGCAAAGCTTAGTCCGCTTTGGTAAAGCTGAGTTGCGAATTCCACGCCAACGTATCTCCGATGTCGGGGTTCTGGAATTTTCCCATCGATTGCAATGCCTTTTTGGTAAGTGTTATGAAAACCTCGTTTATGTGCGTTTTCTTTTAGTCGATTGTAATATTTCCCGTTATTTCTCATAATATTTCCTCCATTGACTCCTAGATCAAGAGCTAAACCAGCTTCATGTTCACTTGCTCCTGCATCTGCACAGCGAGTACTACTACAATTATCTGCAAGTTCTTTTTGGTATTTTGCAGAGCGTCGAGCACTCATAATAGAAAGCTTCACTTTGAAATCAAAAGTGTTGGAAAATGCTCGCGCCATATCTGCAAACTGTGTTGCTGCTGGTATTCTCAGTTTGAAATGAGCTGCATCATTTGAAGTAAAGACGGAATCGATAGACTGCAGATCAGGAGCGCGATATTCTGGAGCAAGGAGATGATCGCTATCCAAGAATTTCTGTAATGAAATATCTGAGAAATGATCGATTTCAGCTTTTTCTGTCTCAACTTCTCCTCATAACACCACTTGTGTCCGACCTGAAAAGGTCTCCGACCAACTAAATGGTAAAATATTTCCAGATCCTGCAACAGAAAAACACACTATTCCGCTAAGAAAGCCAAATACTCGTACAAATAAGATATTTTTGGGCTGAAGTTTCATCTGTCTCATTGGCAACATAAAACTTTTGACGGTAAAAGTATAAAAAAGCTGATGGCAATTTCAAGAACAAAAAAATACGGAAATCAATCTGCATTTTATCTCTTTTTCTCTGGAGAGAAGAAAGAACATTGTTTATTATAGTCGAAATTTTATAAAAGTCAATAGATATTTATGTAGTTACTACTTCTGATTTCTAAAACTTATCTCTTTTAAGTATACTTTAGGAGAGTATTTTCTGTTTTATTTTACTATTTTTTAGATTTATGGATATTATTCTTTCTGGTATTCAAGCGAGCGGGAAAGGAACGCAAGCAAGGCTACTCCTCCAACATTTTGGCGAAAAAATGAAATACTGTGAAATGGGAGGAATCCTCAGAGGACTCCAAACTACTGATAACCCAATTGGGAATTATCTCAAAGGTATTATCTCTCAGGGCGGATTAATCAAAGACGAGATTGTTTCTGAGCTTTGGGGAGTTTTTATGGAAACCATTGCCGAGGGCGAGATCATTCTCGGAGATGGCGTTTTTCGTCAACTGAAACAAACGATCAAAATTACGGAAAAAATGTGGGATAAAAACAGACTTTTTAAAGTTTTTCATATTGAGATTCCTGATGAAGAAGTCGTTAGACGCATTCAATCCAGATTACTCTGTAAATCGTGTGGAAGGAGTTTTAGTACCATTTCCCAGCCAGAACTTCATGTCTGATGAGTATGTCCTCACTGTAAAGGAGAGCTTTATATTCGTGCTGATGATGCAGATACTAAGGCTGTTGAGAAAAGGATTCAGGGATTTTATGAAGAAACGTTACCTGCTTTAGATTGGCTCGAATCCGAAGGATTATTGATCAAAATCGATGGCATGCAGGATGAACAAGCAGTATTTCAGACGATTTTACATCATTGCTGCGCAGATAGTCACCTTTTGAATTAATTTTAATTTTTTTATCATGACGGGGAACCAACTTCCTTCCTTAAATTATAATGATAACGTGACTCCTCAAGAAGAAAAGGAGCTTGAAGAATTTTTGAAAAGAGAAAAAATTCAGCATTCTTTTTCCTCTTCTGCTCTAGACATTAGAGAACAAAGTTATACTGAAAGGGAAGTAATCATTCCTCTGTTTAAAGACAAACTATTGGTCAAAAATACGCTAAAAGAGGTAAATGCAGAACTAAAAAAACAAAGAGCTACCTTGAATACTCTTTTTTGAAATCAGTCTTTTCTTCCTGCTAAAATGAAGACCTTAATCGAAATGAAATATTATCTTGAGACGAAACAGCTCGTCAAAACTCAAGCCGATCAAAAGGTTTTTTATAATCGAATTAGCAATACGTGGTGACTTTTGATTCCTTATTTTCCTGAACAAGGTAAAAAAATACAAGATGTGCAAAAACAAATGATTACACCGATGAAAGATGAGATGCAGCTCATCAATACTAAAAAATGGATTTCCTTTGATCAAAAAGACCCTTCCTTACGAAATAGGAGTGTAGAAGTGTTGATTACTCGATACAAAAGTTATAAAAGAGATTCTTATCAACGTATCGAAAAATCTGCTTACGAACGCCACAAAAATCAATCCAATCCCTGAGAAGCAGCAAGATGGAATATTGCTATCGAAGCATATGAAGCCTATGCTCATCGCTGTATTGAAAAACAAAAAAAACTGATTATTCACTCCGGATATCAAAGCAGTTACGAATTTCAACGCGATCTACAGCTTGCACAAGAACAGCAAAGGCGTTTACATGAGCTTCAATATCCATCAATCAATTCTAAGGCGGATCTAGAACAGTATTTTATGACTTATAATACTCTAGAAACTTATTCTCAAAAGCTGAAAAAATTTTATACCTATCAGCAAGTTTTTGAAGATTCTGGGCTGAAAGAGTATTTTGAGAGTTTAGAGGATTTACAGACAGATTTACAGACGATAAGCAGACTGAAATATCTATTTACTGAGCAGAAACAAGATAAAATTGATCAATGGCGAGAGTCAGCCAAAAAAGGGATGTTTGGTGAAGTTGGATATCAAATGTTAAATTTTGGAAGTGCTATGATGAATGGTGCC
>CAZEFV010000040.1:0-269 GCA_964511595.1 uncultured Candidatus Peribacteria bacterium | reverse complement strand
GGAATGGGGATTACTCAGACTGCAAGTCTTGCACTACTACCTTTTATCTCAAAGGATTCATACTTGGCAACGATGGACTATTTGGAACAATTTTGAAATATTTATAAAATTCCTAAATCCAGAAAACAGCTAGAACATCTATGAACTGAGAGGCAAGGAATGAATATTCAGCTAGATAATACGGTAAATGCACTCGGAGAGCAACTCATCAATATGATCAGCCTACTTTCTGTTGCCTGAGCTACAGGAAAACTTACGGTCAAAATTGC
>CAZEFV010000039.1:0-7812 GCA_964511595.1 uncultured Candidatus Peribacteria bacterium | reverse complement strand
CTTCTAATGCAAAGGGGTATTTAGCAGATTATTTGAATCTTGTGTATAAGATGCAATTGGAAACCTATGGAAATAATAAAACAGCTCCTGATACTGTAAGACTCCTCAGTAATGCGAAAAATATTCCTCAAACTTTGGTTTGACTCGATATGACGTCTGCTCTGACCGCACAACTGTCAGCTATTATTAATCAGACAAATAATGCTGAAAATAATAATGTAGTTCTTCTCAAAGAACTTGGAAAGCTTAAACAGGATGCACAGACTACTCTTACTATGTATCGTGATGAAATTGATAAATTACAACAAAAAAAACAATATCTTTTAAGCTTTATTGAGATGTATAAAAATAAACAAGCTTCTAATACTGCTATTGTGGATCAGATTTTTGCAAGTAAAAGAGATGTATATCTTTCAATTCATTCGTTTTTGGATGAAATTGTGAAGAAAAATTATAGGTCGGCAGCATGAATTAATGAGAAAATTGAAGGTCTTTCCCAGCTTCCAGATGCAAAAAATAGTGCTACAATGTCGGATCTTGCTTGGCCTGTCTATCCGATTGAAAAGATTTTTCGTTATTATCGTGATCCTAGCTTTGAAAATGATAATGGTTTTCCTTTTGAGGCGGTTCAAATTCAGGCAAAACAGAGAACTCCTATTCATGCGGCAAGAGATGGTGTCGTATATCATGTATTTGATAACCTTGATAGTATTTCACGAATTATGATTGTCCATCAGGATGGATATGTAACTACATATCAATATCTTAATCAAATCTTGGTAAAGCCTGGAGATGTCGTGACGAGAGGAGAAATTATTTGATATAGCTGATGAGAACCTGGTACTCAAGGTGCAGGTTTTGTTTCGGAAGGAGAAAACTTAACTTTTGGAGTATTTAGATATGGGTTATCTGTTGATCCACTTAGTGTTCTAGATTTGAGTGCGATTACACATCGAGAGACTGCTCTACCAGAAGAATATAGATTAAAATATTTTAGTGATGAATTGACAAGGCCTATTGATGTAAGTACATTGAAATTTGCTGAAGGAGAGACTTTAGATGATAGAACTCAGTATTTTATTAATTCTTATGCTAAAGGAGTTTATAGGGATGTTAACTTTTGGAATGCTGTAGTCGAAGGGACGAATATTGATAGAGATATGGTGATTTGTATTGCTTTTGCAGAGTCTACACTTGGAAACTATCTTTCTACGTCTAATAATATTGGTAATGTAGGAAATAATGATCGTGGAGATAGGATTGCGTATGGGACTCCTTATGAAGGTGCAAGGTTGATTGCGTTTACGCTAAATAATGGGTATCTCGGTAGATATCATACGATTAATCAGCTTTCAAGATATGGTAATTCTGATGGTAAAATTTATGCTTCTAGTCCTATCAATTGGCAGACGAATGTATTAAAATGTCTCTCAAAGATTAAATGATATACGGTGCCAGAAGATTTCCCATTTAGGACTGGACCTAATCCGAATGTAAATGTGTAGAAAAAAGTAAAAAATCCCTTATCTAAGGGATTTTTTCTTTGTGTATGTTTTTTGTTTTATCTTCCTTTTTTAACAGTTTTTTTTGCAGTTTCTTTTTTTGTAACAACTTTTTTCGTGGGTTCTTTTGTTATTACTTTTTTTGGTGTAGGTTTTTTTGTCTCTTTTTTAGGTGATGACTTTTTTGTAATAGGATGTACAGAGATAGGGTTCTCTTGTTTTCCAGTCATCAGTTGATTGAAAAGCATGATCTCTTCTGCGGTAAGAGGTTCTTCTTCGTGGGCATCTAGATTGCAATCAATATCACATCCACATCCGCAATCGCATCCACAATCAAACATTCCTTTTTTGATTTTACGAATGTTTTTAGAAATGGCGAAAGGAATCATTAGTAGCTCAAAATATGCTCTAATTACAAAAGAACCTAAAGGAACTCCAATAATACAAGCTAGTAGTACTAATATTCCATAATTGATCCCTGCTCTCATTGCCGCAAAAATAGCGAAGAGAGCGCATACTACTAATCCAATCTGAGTTAATAAATGTAGTACTCCGAGTAGTTTTGGAGCTACCATAATGTGCTTTAGATGAAAAAGATAAGAATTAAGTGAACATTTTGTTTTCATATGAAAAGTATATTAAAAAAATAAAATACATAATTTATGCTTTTTTGATATCAGTTACTTGTAGAGAGTATCTGAAATTTTTATAAGTTTCAGGGGCATTAAAATCTACGGTGTAGTAGTTGTACCCTTCTAGAGTCTCTTCTTTAGTAATTTCTCCTGTTCAAAGACCTGGCATAGATACGCTCAGTCCTGTTGTTGGAGTAATTCCTAATTCTTGAAAATATACTTGAGAGAGAGATTGTCTCTTGGATGCGTCGTAGGTGTTTCTTGTATTCATGTCTTCTGGTGTGAGCTCACCATTGAAGATGTTGCCAATTTTCGCGTTGAGAAGTGATACCTTATCAAACCATTCGGGGTTTGTAGTTCAGATTTTTATAGTTGTTTGTCCATCTTTGTAAGGAGTACCGTCGGTGAAAGTGATCACGTAAGAAACTTGTACTTCATCTCCATTATTTGCTGAAATTTCTTGTGTAGTTGTGGTCGTTTCAGAAGTGGTTGCTGGAGTCTGAGTTTGAGGAGCTCCACACCCTACTAGCATTAATAAGCCGAGATACGATACCAAAACTAATAATTTTTTGTGCATTATGTTTTATAAAAAAATAAAAAAATCTGAAATTTCCTGACTTATACGCTTTTCAAGAATTGTTTCAATATAAAATGTAATTTCCTCTTGATTTTTTCTAAAAAATATGTATAATATTCTCACCTAATAAAAACATTATTAAAAAAATTAAAGGAAACAAAAATGAAAGAAAAAATTCCGTTTTTTGCTTTTTTATGTTGTCTTATTGCTAGTATTTTTACTAGCTGTGAAACTAATAATCAAATTGTAAATGTTGCAATAATTTCCAAAGGAGGTGATACTATTGTTGTAAATGGAGATACTGTTATTAGGGATACCCTGATTTTACCACCTGGTACAAAACCAGACACAGTTGGTTCTTCTAATTCGGAGTATTATTTCTCGATTTCACTTGAACTAATCTCTCTGGATGTTCCAGGTGCACTTCTTATGGATTCATCAACTGTTAGCGCACAATATTATAGCACTACTGCAGATATTGTTAGATCCTTTGTCAGATGTCAAAGAATAGGTACAAAATTTCCTATCCCTAAATCTTATATTTTAGTGGAATGTTTTAGTGTACTAGATCCGACTAATATTATAAAATGGACATATGTAAATAACCCCGATCCGGAGTTTAAAATCTACAAAAATGATTTTAAACACGGCGTAGGAGAAACTTTATGTTATATGGTTTCTGCTGTAGATACAGTGGGGCGGTTGTTGTCAACAAAACGAGTAATTTATATTACTCGTAAATAGAAGATTATTGTTTATTGTTTATCCGTATTTGTTTTAACAGATACGGTGTTTTTTTTTGTTTTGCTTTTTTGTGGTAAATGTCTATACTTCTGCGTTTTATTCTAACTTCGCTGTATCATGCTGAAATTGACAGATCTTTCTATTCAGATTGCTTCCGAGAAAAAACAAATCCTTAATCAGATTTCTTTTTCTTTTGAGCTTGGGAAAAATTATACTCTTTTATGACAAAATTGAAGTGGAAAATCTTCGTTAGCACTTGCGATTATGGGACATCCTAATTATGAGATTATTGAAGGGAAAATCGAATTGGATGGTCAAGATATCTCTCATTTATCTCCGGATCAAAGAGCTCAAAAAGGGATTTTTTTGGCTTTTCAACACATTCCAGAAATTCCTGGTGTTAAGCTTTTTGAATTTTTAAAAGGTATTTATGATACGCAACTTGGAACTCCGACTACTTTTTTGAGTTTTAAATCTTTGATCGAGCCGTTACTTGATGAGTTGCAGCTCTCAAAAGAGTTTCTTTGGAGAGATTTGAATGTCGGATTTAGTGGGTGAGAAAGGAGGAAAGTGGAGATATTGCAAATTAAACTTTTGAATCCGAAATATATTATTTTAGACGAGATCGATAGTGGGTTAGATGTTGATGCTCTGAAACATGTACTTCAGCATTTGGTGAAGATTGATTCCTCTGCTCGCACTCTTATTTTGATTACGCATAGGTTTTCAATGTTGGATACGTTGAAGACTGATGAAGTACTGATTATGAAAAATGGAACTCTTGTTCAGAGCGGAGATTTATCGCTCATTGAACAGATTAAACAGCAGGGTTTCGCATAAAGTATAGCAAACCTCTTGCATTCGAAAAGTAAATTCGTACTATCCTTTTAACGTTTTAACTCTTTTAGATTACGCTTTTATGCCAGCAAAACAAGAAAAAAAATCAGAAAAAGTACTTAAGTCCGATGAAATTGGTAGTTTTGGAGGAGGATTTCTTTCAGGATTGGGATTTGGGAAAAAAGAAGAAAAAAAGACTGAAAAAATTGATCTTGATGAATTTTTTGGTAAGAAAAAGGAAGAAGAAAGTTCTATTTCTAAGGTAGATATTTTTAGATCTGCATCCAAGAAAACTGAAACTGTGCAAAAAAGCACATCTGCCCCTTCTACTCCAAGACCTTCGAGCACTTCAGTTCCTGCGAAACCTTATAATAGATCTCCTAAAAAAACTAGTGGTCAGATTGATTTTCGTGAGGCAACTTATACCAAAAAGGAGAAAAGTGTTAGTTCTTCAGATTTATTTGATGCTGCTAGAGCTAAAAGTCTAGCTACTCAGGAAAACTCTACAAATAAACCCCAAGCTCCAAGAAAAGATCAAACTAGACCTGTACATCCCAAGAATCATACTCATGAGAGACAGGTTCAACATCTTGATAGAGTAAAAAAAATAGAAAAAGAGGCTACTACTTCAGCAAATCTTGTAAAAAAGTCAGAACTTTTTATGGATGATAAAATTACGGTAAAAGAGTTTTCAGAAAAAATGTGAGTTCCATTGATTGAAGTGATGAAGAAACTGATGGAAAATAAAATCATGACGGGTATTACTTCTTCTCTAGATTTCGATACTGCTACTTTGATTGCTAGTGAATTTGGTGTTGAGGTAAAGAAAAATGAGGTGAAATTGGATATGGAAAGTTTTATGAGTGGAGATTTACAAAAAATATTGGATATGGATAAAGAGGCTCCAAATCTCTTGGAGAGAGCTCCGATTGTTACTGTGATGGGACATGTGGATCATGGAAAAACCTCACTTTTGGACTACCTTCGTAAAACGGGAGTAGCAGGAGGTGAGGCTGGAGGTATTACGCAGTCTATTGGTGCGTCAGTTGTCGAATATTGAGGTAAAAAGATAACTTTTATTGATACTCCAGGTCATGAACTTTTTACTTCTTTGCGTGCGAGAGGTGCGAAGCTTACTAACATTGCTATTATTGTTGTTGCTGCAGATGATAGTATTATGCCTCAGACGATTGAATCGATTAATCATGCAAAGGCTGCTTGAGTTCCCATTATCATTGCGATTACTAAAATAGATAGACCTGGTAAAAAAATTGATCAGATTATCTCTGATATTGCTGCTCAAGGGGTTACTCCTGAAGAATGGGGAGGTGATACGCCAATTATTGGGATTTCCTCTAAAACAGGAGAAGGTATTGATAAGCTGCTTGAACAGGTGCTTTTGCAGGCAGAAATGTTGGAATTAAAATATAATCCTCATCGTGCTGCTGTTGGAGTTGTGGTAGATTCTTATAAAGATCCTAAACAGGGAGTGGTAGCAAGTGTTATCATCTTGACTGGAACGTTGCAAATGGGAAACATTATTATTGCTTATAATACTTATGGGAAAATCAAAAAAATGCAGAATCGAAGAGGGCAACCTGTCCAGAAAGCGGTAGGAGGAGAACCTGTACAAATACTTTGATTTCCCGACCTTCCTGAGGCTGGAAGAATTGTAGAAGTAGTGCAAAATGAGAAAGAGGCTCAAAATAAGGTGGCTAAAATCCAGGAACAAGAACAAAATAATAAAGCAGAGACTGCGGTTCAATCGTTTTTGACGCAACTGAAAAATAGTGACAATAAAACTTCGGAGCTCAAACTTATCTTAAAAGCTGAGGGAGCATCTAGTCTCGAAGCATTAATTCAAGCGGTGCAGGGACTTACCTTACCTAAAAATGTTGTGATCAAAATCGTTCATAGTGATGTCGGGCATTTCTCGGAGAGTGATGTTTCGTTAGCTCAGGTTTCTAAAGCTCTTTTGATTGGTTTTAATGTATCAGTTAATAGCCTTTTGAAAAAGAAAGCGGAACAGCTAAAAGTAGAAATTAAGTCTTTTGATATTATTTATGAACTTACTGATTATTTGACGAACCTTCTTCAAGGGATGATAGAAATCGAACAACATGAAGTTGTGGTTGGTAAGCTCGAAGTTCTTGGTATTTTCTTTACGGAGACAAGGGAAATGACTATTGGAGGTATGGTAATTGATGGAAGAGTAAAAAATAAGCTAAAATTTAGGGTGCATAGAGGAGAAGACATTGTTATGTGAGGAGAAATCTTATCATTGCAAAGAAATAAGGATCAGGTAAAAGAGGTACTTGCGGGAGAAGATTGTGGAATGAAAGTAAAAGTTTGAAAAAAAATCCAAGAACATGATATTCTTGAATTCTATGAAATGCAAGATATAATTGAATAGATTATACACTTGTAGCTTGAGAACTGTCTAATAAAGGGTTGTACATACGAAAAAGTAGAGATACCACTTCGGAAGTATTTAATTGCTCTGTTTGGATATTGAGGCTTTGTAATCCTTCGATAATTAAATTTATCCTTGTTTGAAATTGTTGCTGATTTTTTAGAAAACTTCTGTATTTATCTACAATTACCTCTATAGAATCCTTTGTATTGAGCACATTTAGGAATTTTTCTCGTCGAGACTTATTTATCTGTTTTGTCTCTTTGTCTGTGGCATAAAAAGGGACAATTATGTAAAATTCTTTTACATAGATTAGTCATTGCTGATTATCGATACTTTCTAGAAAAGAAAGATAGTTTTGCCCTTGATTTTTGAGTGTCATATTTTCGATTCAAGAGATGTTTCCTCTGACATATGCGAGATAGTCAGTCAGATCTAAATAGGTGTTACGTACCAAAATTTGTATAGGGAAATCGAGTCCATTGAGAAATTTTTTATATTGTTCTAAGACTATAGCCTGCTCATCTCCATTTTTTAGATCTAAATTTAATCCTTCAACCTTGATGATGCCACGCAATCCTCCGTCTTTTAAAATGATGGTTCCCTCTCTAATTTCTGAAATTGGCAACATTGTCTCTGTGGTAAAGAGATTCTCAGTAGATACTTTTTGGATGTTTTTTTTGTCTCAGAATGGGAATGACATTATAATATTTGTGTTTGATAAAAGTTAAAGATAAAGCTGACAATAGTTCGAGATAATCATAGGAGAATCAGTGCGATCGCGACACCTTTCAGATTTTTTTTCACTTTATCCATTCCTTTTGTATCTTCAGAAAAGAAGAGTAAATAGAATGAATAGATCACCATTATTAAGGCTATAAAACTTGTTAATCCTAATAGTAAATTGATAATTCATTTGATATAAATGAGTGCTTTTGAAGGTCCATCGTATTCGGGGGTATTAAATCCAAAAATTTCTAAGAACTTATTAAGTAATCCCTCATCTTGAAGTACTTGTTCTGCAACTTGAGATCCCAACTTTTCCGAATCTCCTACACTAGAAGAGTTTGTCTCGTAGGGGAATTCGTTTTGTCAATTGACGAATGC
>CAZEFV010000038.1:0-8158 GCA_964511595.1 uncultured Candidatus Peribacteria bacterium | reverse complement strand
AATGTTGATAGAGATTTTTCTCGAGATCAGGAAAATAATCTTTTAGCAGCATACCTTGCAGAAGTGGAAAATCACGGTGCAGTGTACCAGAGTATCCCTTTTGTAGAGGAGATTTTTTTATGTAATTCTCTCACGTTTAATGCTCTTCATAAAGGATCTGATATAGATTTCTTCGTAATTACTCGTCCTGGAAGGATATGGACAGCAAAATTTTTTACGATGTTGAAAGCCTTTTCTGCAGGAATAAAAAGATTTAGATCAAAAAAAGAAAAAAAAATCTGTCTGAGCTTTTTTGTCTCTTCAGATCATCAAAACCTGTACAGTATTTCAGTAAAATGAGTCGATATTTATCTTTGTTATTGGATAGCTCATTTGGTACCTTTATATCAGTCTGATCCAATGAGACCTTTCCAGATTCGAGAAAAAAATAAACGAATTCAGTGAATATTGCCAAATTTCCCTCTTCAGCAAAGCATATTTTTGGGGAATCCAATTTTTTCAGGAGACTCATGATCAAAAAAAACGCTTGAAAAAATATTATGATGAACCGTAGGGGATATAGTGGAATTGGTATTAAAGATAATACAGTCAGTGATTATTTTTTTTAAAAAAATATGCAATCCTCAGCAGAATAAGGATGTGATTACAACTAATCAGATGTTAAAGTTCCATCAAGATATAAGAGAAAAAGTGAGTCTCAAATACTCAATAATGAAGAAAAGAACTTCCTATGTCAGATAAAAGAGCGAAGTCAAGAGGAAAAATCGGGATTTTACTTGAATTTGTCTCTAAAAATCATATGTTCGCAAGAGAGATTATTTGGCTTTTTACAAAGAGAAGCCACGCTATTTATTTCTTATTTTTTATAAAAATGATTCAATATTCGTTAAAAATAGGACTTTTGTGAGCGATAGGGATAATGACCTTATGTAGTACTACAGCTTTTTGATCTACCTTGCAAATATCTACTAATACAGGATCGACAAAAACATGAACATCTTTGACAGCAACAGTAACTGATCTTCAAAATGAGTTAGAAAAAGCTAAAACAGAATTGACGAAACAACTTTCCTGAACGATGCAGAGAGTACAAAAATTATATGATGGGAAAGTAAAATCATTGGTAGAAACTCCTCTTTTTAAAGGAGTAGAGTGCTTAGGGTATCTAAATTCTTCCAGTTCAACGGTGGATGTTGATGACGTTTTCGCGGAATATCAAAAAGGGATTCTAGAAGAGTATGTAGATATCTCTTCTGATATTAAAAGGTTATCAGTAGGATTAATCAAAGACCCTCAAGTAGTTAAGGATTCTATTACATCTTTGCAACAAAAATTTACAGCAGAACTTACAAATATAGAGACAAGTTATGAAAAAAACTATCAGCAATTGAAGGCAGATTTTGACGCATATTATTCAGTAAATCAAACCCTAGTATATCAAGTCGCAGAGAAAATTCAAAAAATCGAAATTTTGAGAGAGAAATATCAGGTTCTTTTGACTGCTCATAAAGAATTGCATGACACATTAAAACAAAGGACAAGAGCATTAGATATTGCAGCTGCACCAGTAAAATCGGTTACATCAATTTTGAATGGTGATTTAGATATGATTATTGCAGACTATCGTATAAAAAATCCTGAGATTGACTTTGTAGCATTGGAGACTAAAAAGGAAGAACTAATGAAAGATTTCTCTAAACAGTTGAGTGGGTTTATTGGTATTTTATTTGGATCTGATTATAACGTAGCAAAGTATTTAGACGCTACGACAAAAGCAGAGACATTTTTTAATACCTATTTGCAGTCAAAAGTTTATCAGTGTGGGCCATTGCTTTCTGCTCCTAGTTCTCGAGAAAGAACTTATCTCAGTTTAGGAGAAGAATTGGATGCTCTAGTTCCATGACTCGAAAAGGCAGAAAGTAAAGTCGCTAACTGGAGAGATGATCAGTTAGAAAAAATTGATACAGCATTAGAACAGGTATACATATTATATTATAATAAAGCGATGAGAACAGAGAAATCAGCATTAAGTAAATATATAATGAAACTTATTGCTGATGCATATTATACTGGAAGCGTTTCTGGAAACTCTTAATCTTGTCTGATAGTAATCATGCAGAAAAAAGCCTTTACCTTGATAGAAATGATCGCAGTAGTAGTAGTCATGGGAATTATTATTCCTCTAATATTTTTTGCATTTACAAGAGCGCAAAGAATTAAACAGGAGATAGATATGCAATCGCAACTACATTATCAAACATATATGTTCTTAGAAAAATTAAATATATGGATGCAAGATTATACTGTAGATTATGAAGAATATTTTAATAGAAGAATGGTAGGATGTAGTGGAGCTGGACCAAAGGGAAATTCTTTTGTTTGGGAAACTAATGGGAGTGGATATTGTGATAATTTCACAGCATATGGAAACCAAAGTTCGATGAAACAATTTGGAGTGAATACAGGAGACCATGCCTTATGGTTTTGTAGTTCCTGTGATTCTAATCTTTTTAACGCTTGTAGACGTTTCTGACCGAGTAATGTTATATTAAATGCCTCTCATGCTGTGAAAGATACAGATACTGAGTGCCGTAATATTGACTTAGATAAAACAGACATTCCAAAAGGAAGACAGTCTTTTTTACAATATTCTGCTTTGTTCTATGATATGAAAAATGATGCTGACAATGATGGAAATTTAGTTTGAGACCCAGACGATGAAGATCTAGGAAAGTGACCTATTGCGATTTTAAATGCTACTGGTGTCCAAGAGTTATATCTGATTTCACATGACGGTAAAAGTAGGCTCTATTTTAGGAGAAAATTATTGGAAAAAGAAGATGGTGAAAACTATTATGGATTGCAAATGATGCGTCTAAGATGATTTGATGCAGGTGTAAAACATACATTTAATAATTTAAAAGCAGAGGAAAATCAGGGTGTATTTGATGGAATGATTGATACTTGGGCATGTGATACAAGTGCTGGATTCGTAGGGAAATGAATGAGTGTTTGAGGTGCATATGCAGATTTTTATCTACCAAAGGATGAAAATGATTGTCGAGAGAATATTTATCCTCTAGGGATATCCCTACAGGAGCGGAAATTGACACTTTATCCAATATCTCAACCAGAATTAGCTCGAAAGGATGAAAAAATGCAGATCAACCCATATGTCAAAATATATCTAAAAAATATGTTATATATTCCTTATTGGAAAAGTGCTAATGCTACTTTTGCAAAAAAAATCTTTATTGCTGTAGAAGATATTTTTAATGTGAAGTCATTTTATCGTAGATAGAAAAAAAGTTTAAAAAACAGATTTCTCTTTTCATTTTTTTGCATTTTTTGTATATTTTGGGTATACTAGAGAGTAAAGTTTATTCTCTAGATAAACCCTATATGTCAGAAAAAACACAGCAGAACTGGAAGGACTTACTAAATCAGTCGATTTTGCAATCAGATATTGTGCGTATTTTTGATTATCTTTTGACGGTAGGAGTAGAAGAAGGAGCCTCAGATATCCATATTGAACCTTTTGAAAACTATTGCCGCATTAGATTGAGAATTGATGGTGTGCTTTGGGAACTTGTACAGTATCCTAAGAGTTTTCACGATTCAATTATTTCTAAATTTAAGATTGAATCAGGTCAGATGAGACCAGATGAAAAAAGGTTGCCACAAGATGCGAGAGTATCGGTAATTACACAAAGTAATAAAGAGATAGATCTCCGTGCAAATACGCTACCTACAGTTTGGGGTGAAAAACTCGTAATGCGTATCGTAGATAAATCAAAAAAAATTCCCCTCCTAAAAGATCTAGGTATCGAAGGAGCAAATATTAATCTTATTAAGCAAAGCCTATCTTATCCTAATGGAATTATTCTCAATACAGGACCTACTGGATCAGGTAAAACAACTACACTATATTCGTGCCTCGCTGATGTAAATAAAATTGAAGTAAATATAACTACTTTTGAAGACCCAGTGGAAAATAAAATGTTTGGACTTAATCAATCTCAGATGAGAGCTGATATTGGGTTCACTTTTACTTCAGGATTGAGATCTGCACTCCGTCAGGATCCAGATATTATCATGATTGGAGAGATCCGTGATAGAGAAACATTGGAAATGGCTATGGAGTCAGCGATGACAGGGCATTTAGTATTTTCTACAGTTCATACGAATTCTGCTGTTGAGACGATTACCAGAGTATTAAACATGGGAGCCTTACCATACATGGTAGCGGGAACATTTAATTTGGTGATTGCACAAAGATTAGGAAGGAGAGTCTGTACCCATTGTACCACAAAAGTTTCTGTAAAGGATGACCCTCATTATCTCTATTCAAAAAAAACTTTTCAAAAATTTGATCAAGAGCTCTTAAAACAAGAAATACAACTCAGAAAAATATCTCAGGAACAATGGTCAGATTTCTTTTCTCGTGGATATATGTCCTCAGGAACAGGAAAAGATCCAGCAACGGGAGGTGTATGCCCAGTCTGTGGAGGAACAGGATATAAAGGGAGAATTGGTTTGTATGAGATGATGAATTATAATGAAGACGTAAAATTAATGTTACTAGAAAATAAACCTGTCTTTGAAATTGGAAAGTACGCCATGCAAAATGGAATGATCGATCTAGAGAGAGACGGATTGTTCAAATTGATGCAAGGACATGTTGATTTTAATGAGATTTATAGATTTGTAAAAGTAGAAAAATAGCTTTTATTTGCCTTTTATTAAGAGATGTCAGATCGTGGATTATGAGAAAAAATTGCATCATTAAATGATCGCTTTAATGCTTGGATGGCGCAAATGCAAAAGCCAGATATGCATCAAAAGACGACATTTTTTAGGTTGCTGGCAGTTTCTCAGAAGGCAGGGCTTGGGATTAGACAGTCGTTAGTTTCATTGCTTCAGGGACAGGAAAATAAAGGAATGCTGATTATCTTGGAAGATATGATTCATAATCTTACAATTGGAATGAGCTTGGCTGAGGCAATGTCAAAACACGACTATTTTTTTGCATCTGATGAAATCGAGCTTGTGAGGTCTACAGAGATAACGGGTAATATGTCCGAAGTATTAGAAGAGACTGCAGATAACTTAGAATCAAATCAAGAAGTGACAGCAAAAGTAAAGAAGTCGCTCACATATCCTATTCTCGTGATTGTATTTGCAATCCTTGCGGTGGTAGTGCTTTTGATTTTTGTGATGCCAACGATCGTAGAAATGTATGGAGATATTGAATTGCCTATGATTACTCAGGTGATGTTAAAACTTTCTAATTTTCTAAAAAATTATTGGTATTGGCTATTGATAGGAATTTTCACCTTGATTACCGGATATCAGTTATTATACAGAAAAGTTTTAATGTTTAAAATTATTGTGGATGGTCTACTTCTAAAACTGCCTATCGTAAAGAATGTAGTAAAGCTATTTTATATGCATAGATTTACCACTTTATTAAGTCAATTTTATCAGGCAGGAGTAAGTCCCGTAATTTCTTTTGATCTTTTGGCGAGAATCTTCAAAAATTTTCATTATAAAAAGAAAATGGTCGAAGTGAAAAACTCAATGGTAGCTGGGTTCTCAATTTTTGAATCTTTAGAAGGTTCAGATTTATTTGATCCTATTTTGATTCAAATTATCAACGTAGGAGAAAATACTGGAACACTAGCGAATGTATTAAAAGTAATTTCACGTTATTATTTGATCTCTCTGAATTCGGCAATTGATGCGTTGATGGCGATTATTGAGCCATTACTAATGGCATTTGTAGCATGTATTGTAGGTATGTTGCTAGGAGCAATTTACCTTCCAATGGCAGATATGGTACAGGTAATTGGTGGATAGTCATTTATTTTATAGCATACAAAAAGATGAAAAAGCTGATAAAACCGTTGATATTTTCTGTTTTTTATTGTTCTTTTTTGGGTGCGACAACTTTCGCACTCAATGGAACTATCTTATGATTAGTAAAAGAACATATAAAATACGGAGTTCCGCAAAATGGAAACTCTTCTTCGATACAAAAAACCCCCTCAACAGCTACAGGTTCATCAATTATAAATCCGCCAACAACATTACAAATTACTCATATTCTCCAACTTCAGCAATTATCTCAGCAACAATTATCAGAATCTCTCATCTCTCAGCTAGAAATTGTAGGAAACCCAAATGCTAGAGCGTTGGTATTGCAAAAATATTTTACAACTTCTACCTCTTTAATTCAGGCGTTGCAAAAGGCTTTGGAACAGGAAAAAATTATTCTGACCGCTTATCAGGAAAAAATAAAACTTTGTGAGTCAGAAGTAACGACCTTAAACGCAGATTTCCAGCGTGCAGTAAAACAATATGAGTGAGAAAAAGCAGAACAAATCGTTAAACAAATTGTAGAAAAAAGAACCTGTGTAGCAGAAAATACCGTCTATTACAAAGAACATTTCCTCTATAACAATATGTTGCAGTCCTCGTTTACGGTATTAACTAAAAGGTTGGCTTATCTACAGCAACAACAAGATGCTATTTTACAATATTATGATATCATGAAACCAGAGCTTCTAAAAGAGCTTTATACCATCAGTCAAACCATCCAAGCAAATTTCTAATACAAACAAGAATTACAGTAGAATTACCCTTGCATCATAGGTGAAAATAGCTATATCATAGACTATGATAGCTTTTTCTTTCTTTTGACGAAATATTTATTGGTATGGGATATTCTATTTTATCTCTTTCATTTTAGGATATACTTTCCTCTTTTGGGTAGGGAGAAAAAACGTTTTTGTAAAATATTCAGCCTTACAACAGACTCTGACAAAAAGACTGGATACCTTACTAATTTTCATCCTTGTAGGAGTAATATTCTGAGGAAGATTAGGACATATTCTGATTTATAGCTTACCTTATTATTTGACTCATCTCAGCGAAATACTCGCTGTACGAGAATGATGAATGTCATTTATCGGCGGCGGAGTTGGCGTCATTATAGCTTTACTAATTTTCAGAAAGAAGTACCTTCTTTCTCGAAAAGAATTTTTCCTCCTATTTGATGCTATCTTTGTGATGGTTCCTTTAGGGATTTTTTTTGGTAGAGTAGGAAATTTCCTCAATCAAGAACTGTATGGCATCCCTTTCGCACAGCTCGCAAAAACGAGTGAAATATTACAACAGATTTGACCTGCTTTACAGTCTATAGGAATAGTACACATTTACCCAAAAATAGACCAAACACTCAGGATAAATACCAATTTACTCGCGATGATCTTTGAAGGAATTCTGCTTTTCATAGTCAATTTCTCTCTTTTTCTCCAACAGAAAAAAAATCAGACTTTTATTGCAGGTAAAATCACTGCAACGTTTCTCATACGATACAGTTATGTCAGATTTTTGTTAGAATATCTGAGAGCAGATTCGCAGCTCGAGTTCGTCGGTCTGTTCACAAAAAGTCAGCGAGTATTCGTATGTTCGCTCACTCTCGGAATCTTACTTTACTTTTTTATCGTGAAAAAAGGAAAAAAGTCAGAATAACCATTCCTGAAACCTAATAATCGGTTGAATAACGCATTTCTCCAAAAAGGTAAAGGGAGCTTTAGTGCTCAAGAGTAGAGGAACGATCATACCTATCAAGAATCCTCCGAGAATATCGCTCGGTCGATGTACGATAGTAAAGATTCTACTGATTCACATCAGGATCGCACAAATAAAGAGAAAAATGCTGAAATATGTCAGCTTTTTTTGTTTAGTTTTTAGACTTCGTACAAAAGTGGCGATAGCAATCGACATTCCAACCGCTGCATGATCAGAAGGAAATGAGCTATCAGGCAAAAACTTATGTAAAAAAGTCTCTTGAACATCCATATGCATAATCTCGACTAATGGTCTAGATTTTGTAAAAAAGAATTGAATCCCTACATTCATAATCACCGACATAACACAACTCAAAAAAATAAATAAAGCTCATTTTTTAGCCTGTATATCCTTCTTGCATATCCCACAAAGATAATACACAACGAGATAAATCGGATAAAATATCAAAAAAATATCTGCCCCTATTGTAGTAGCCTCACTGATCCAAGGAAACCTCGCAGTTAAGTGCTGACAGTAGGAAATAATATTTCTTCATCGCTGGGGTTCAGAAAGTGGTATCATC
>CAZEFV010000037.1:0-8260 GCA_964511595.1 uncultured Candidatus Peribacteria bacterium | reverse complement strand
AATGGAGAGAACCTTTATCCTTTTAGTTTTTCGTGAATGAAGAGTCAGGTTTCTTTTCTCTTGCAGAGGTTACACAAAGAAGAAAAAAAGCTGACATCACAAGATATTTCGGACATCGCTTATGAATTTCAGGAGGCAACATGCGAAATTTTAGCAAAACGTCTAATCAAAGCGGGGAAAGCATATGGAGCGAAGACGCTCGCTGTCGCAGGCGGAGTTTCAGCGAATGCTAGACTTTTTGAGCGACTGTCCACACGAGAAACAGGAGAAAAAGAGCGTAATTCTGACGCTCCTGAGATTATTTTTCCTACAAAAAAAGTGTTTTCTACGGATAATGGTGCAATGATTGGACTCGTTGGAATCTTACATCAGCTCAGATTTTTCTAACTATTCTCCTGACATACTCGCTTCTAGGAGCTTTGTTTGATTTTCAATAACCATTTTGTCCATAATATCTTCAATATTCCCTGCCAAGATCCCTGGAAGATTAGATCGAGACTCGTGGATACGATGATCTGTCACTCTATCCTGAGGAAAATTATAGGTTCTGATCTTTTCTGATCTATCGCCTGTTCCGATCTGATTTCCTCTTAGTCCTCTTTCTGTCTCTATTTTTTTATCGAGTTCGATCTGATAGAGACGGGATTTCAGCACTGCAAAAGCTTTCTCTTTGTTTTGTATCTGAGATTTTGAATCCCCTATCGTCACAATAAGTCCGCTAGGTAAGTGATGTAAACGTACTCCTGTCTGATTTTTGTTGGCATTTTGTCCTCCAGAGCTCGAGGCAGCATAGGTATCCATTTGGATATCTTTTTGATCGATTTCTATATCTACGTCTTCTGCCTCTGGCATTACTGCTACGGTTACTGTGGAAGTATGGACACGTCCTTGGCTTTCTGTCTCTGGTATTCTCTGCACTCTATGTACTCAGCTCTCAAATTTCATCAGTGAATAGACGTTTTTCCCTGAAATTTTCACCACTACGAGCTTGACTCCTCCGATATCAGTGAGCTGTTCTTCTACAATTTCTGGCTTTCGTCCCATTTTTTGAGCATAGACGAGATACATTTTGAGTAATTCTGCACCAAAAAGTGCGCTCTCCTCTCCTCCAGCTGCAGGTCTAATCTCTAGATAGATATTTTTATCATCATTGGGATCTTTTGGTAGAAGAGCGATAGTGAGTTCCTGATCAGCTTTTTCTCTTTCCTTTTTTGCTATATCTAGCTCTTCTTGTGCCATTTCTAGCATCTCTGGATCGGTTTCTGTCTTGAGAATTTCTTCTGCAGAGGCTAAAGATTCTAAGGCTTTTTTGTATCTCTGTGCAATGAGATAGGACTCTTCGAGACCAGCAAGTTCTTTATTGATGATTTTTGCCTTATCAGGATTTTGAAAAACTTCAGGTTGTAGTGCCTGTTCTCTAAGATCTTCGTATTTTGAGATGATTTTTTGCAATTTTTCGAGCATTAGCCAAGAAAGAGAAATAAAATGCTGATATAAAGATAATGAATTCCCACTTTTTTTCAAGGGATGGGAAGAAGTTTCAAAAAAAATGAATTTAAAAACTTCGTCATAGAAATCTCTTCATTGAATCTATAACGAAGTTTAGTTTTAGTAAGCTAAATTATTTTTTTCTTTGTACTGCGAGCTGTTTTCTTCCTTTATTTCTGCGTCTAGAAAGTACTCTGCGTCCAGTTCGATCGGCCATTCTTGCTCTGAAACCGTGTTTTCTCATTCTAGACTTTCGATTATATTTTCTGATTCTGCGAAGTTTACTTGCCATGGTAATGATAATTTTATAAAGTAAAGTGTAGATGGGAAATTGACTCCCCTATTATTTATGCCCCAATCTCTAACCAAAAGGATTAATGCTTGATAAACGGAAGGAATCCAAGTCCTCTTGCTCTAATGATCTGTGTTCTGAGTTTTTTTTGGATTTTTACCGTATTTCCTGTATAGAGTCTAGGTTTGATATCTCCAAATCTCGTCTGATAGAGTCTCAACATTGCTACTGATTTTCGATCTAGATATTTTATATTTTCTGATTTTGTGAAGAAATTCAATTTTTGCCCATATTTTTTATCTTGAAATTTTTCGATTGCCGCTTCTAGAATTTTTTGGAGGTCTGCAAAGTGGAAAAACTCTTGTTTTGCATCTCTAGCAAAGATTTCGTATCTGATTACATTTTGGTTGTAAAGTAAGAATTGTTTGATCTGTGCTAAGGTATTTTGATCTCCTTCGAAGAGGAATGAAACAAAAAAAGCCTGATCAGTTCCATCTTTTAATGAAAACGAAAGTTTTTGAAGTCCAATTTCGTCCTTATCCAGCATTTTAACCTCTTTTTCTAAATCAGCAAGGAAGTTTTTTCTCTCAGCATCTGCGATAGAAACTTTGAGCATTAGAACGAGTTCGTATTTGGTCATAGAAAGAATAAATAGGAATAAAAGTAGATACTTTGTAGGTTTTCGCCGAATTAACGAAGTTAGTATATCGATTGGATGCGTATTTGCAAGGGAATTTTTATGCTCAGTGGAAAAATCTCTTGCAATTGGATATGATATTTATATATTCTTGATCGTATATCTTTTATGCCAAGGTAGCTCAGTGGTAGAGCAGAGGCCTGAAAAGCCTTGTGTCGGCAGTTCGATTCTGCCTCTTGGCACCACAATCTGCATTTTCTCTTGATTTTTTCGGAAATCTGAGTATAATACAGGCTACATAAAGAGAGACATTTCGGGGATTAGCTCAGATGGTTAGAGTACCTGGTTTGGGACCAGGGGGTCGCGAGTTCGAGTCCCGCATCCCCGAGTCTCTTTTTTTTTATTTTTAAAAAGAAAGAAAAAGCTACAAAGATATTTCATTGCCTCTTGCTTTTTTTCGCATTTTATTTATATCATCAGGATATCATCGTTTTATGACGTTTATCTCTTCTAGGATGAGAAAAAATATCGTTTTGACTCTTGCGAGCATCTCTTATTTGGTTTGTTCTATTACGCTTTTTTTGAATTCCAGTTTTTTTGTTCCATTGATCAGTTTTGTTTTTCTTTTTCTTTGTTTATATTTCTTGGCTTTTGATCTAATAAAAATTAAGAAAAAGTGGATTTGTTTGGTCATTTTGGGAGCGATGATGGGAGAGATGTTATTTTTAGGAAGTGGCGATCGGCATTTTTATCTCGGGATGTTTTTTTTCCATGGGATGATTGTTTTTATGCTACTATCGCAGATATGGATGCTCAAAAACACGGTAAAATTTAGGACTTTTGGATATTTTACGGGAGGAAGTACACTTATTGCGGTGCTTTTGACTTTGTTTTTTAGTGTCATTATGCTCGGCAAGTACTCACAGCTTCCTTTTAGCTGTAATGATATCAACGATTTTCCGATGAATATTTTTTGAAACCAAAAAATCAAATCTCTTGATTTGAATCAAGTAGAAAAAAATATGGGGATACAAAACGGTTTTTTTGAGAAAACTAGAGATTTTTTTCAAACAGAATTTTTTGATGTGAATACTGCGATTAACGTCACAATGTGTAATTATGTAATGCAACTCTTAGTTCAGCTTCAACAAAATGATGGACTACAGGTGGCTGTTTTGCTTTTGATGTACTTTCTCTTGATTGGGATATTTAAAATGTTATTGGAGGTGGTGAGTTTGTTTGGGGTTTTAGTGTTTTATATTTTGAAGAAATGTAAGATCTATCGCCTAGAAGACGTCGATTTGAAAGGGATTAGGGTAAGATAAACAAAATCAGAACTTACACTTTATACGTACACCACTTTTTTTGAAAGTCAATATGAAATTTTCCGCAAAATTCTGCGGATTTTCTTTTTGTAAGAAAAATAGATATACTTGAAGTAGTGCATAAAAACTTTTTATACCGACAATATCCCTCTCATAATGAACCATCAAGAATGTCTCGCAGCACTAAAAACTCAGTTTACAAAAGATTTTTCTCAGCGCTGAAATCTCTCAAAACTGACGACTGATGCACGAGGTCAGCAAAAATATTCGTGTTTAGATCAGGTCGCAAATGGAAGCTTGGTTCAGCTTTCTTCTCTTTTGAATACTTTTGAATCTGAAACAAAAAATCCTACAACGACACAAAACATATCCGGTGATCAAAATAAGTCATGAAATAAAATAGGAGCTCAGACATCTGCTATTACAGGAACTTCTGAACATGAAACAGAAACCTCTCTTTCGCTCACCGGAGCTCAAACTCAGGCTGATGCGTTTGCTGATTCTGCATTATCTGTAGCACAGACTGCGGGGATATGGATTCTATGGATTTTTTTAGGGATTATTTGATTGATAATCTTTATCCGCGTACTGAGAGATACTCTGAGATATGGATATGCTTTTATCAATGCTCGTAGGCTGATTTTTCTGAAAGTACTCCTCCCAAGAGGTGATGGGAAAAGTGATCGTGAAATGGAAAAAGAATTGGCAAAAGATATGAAAGAAAAAATCTGAAGAATGTCTCAGGTATTTAATAACCTGCATAAGATGTCAGATATTACCGTTTGGGAGAAGGTGAAAAGGTTCTTTTTTGGGAAACAAAAACTGATTTTTATTACTCAGTATGTGAATGGACAGATTATATTTTTGGTGGGCACCTACCCTGAGTATCAACACATCGTTGAAAGTGCTATTTCTTCTCAATATGCTACTGCTTCCATCGAAAGAGTAGCTAAACCCAAATTTTTTACAAAAAAATATTATGATGTTCAGGTTCTGGAAACGACTAAAGATCCTCTCTATACCATCAAACTGTATAAAAATATGCCAGATGATCCGCTAAATAATATCTTAGATTCTATGGGGAAAGTCTCTCCTACCGATACAGTTGCGATCGTTTTAGTATCAAAACCAGAGACCCAGGCAATTAATGCAAGAAGGCAAGTTGCTGCAGATAGACTGTATAAAAACCTTGATATTTATGAGACGAACTGGCGAAGTTTTAGTAACCTTTTTAATCCTTTTAAATTGATTCGTTTTCTTTTTCGTGGACCAGATGAGCATCTCGTGAGAAGTAAACAAGAAGAAGAGAATGTGACAATGGTACGTATGGTTAAAGCGAAAGAAGACTCTAGGAATGCCATGGGTGAAGAAGCCGCCAATCCTACTTTTCGTGCAACCTTAACTCTCATTGCGTCCTCTGATGAATCAGGTAAGCCAAAACAAATTTTGAATAACTTGGAAGCTGCATACAATGTCTATACCGATGAATATAGTAATGCGCTCTCTGCATCTAACACCAAACATGATCTCTTTGGATGGTTATTCAAGAGTCTATGGCAGATTGGTGTACAGATGTATTTAATGGGTTTTTTTTCTAAATACTCGTATTTCTCGACAAATGAGATGAGTGGATTATATCATTTTCCAGATGGTACTTATAATCGTGCTCCCGCAATCGAATGGATGCAGTATAAAGTAGTAGCTCCACCTTCTAATCTGCCTTCTTTCCCTGATAGTGAATGGAATGGGAAAGTCATTTCATGACAACTTGCAGAAAATTACAAAAAAGGAAAGCTTTCTGCTATTTTAGAAGATTATCAAAACCACTGGGCTGTTGGTGAGAGAACAGAGATGAAAGAGCATTTAGTACCTATCGAAGAGGCAAAAAAAACTGATTTGGAACAACAGGAAATCATCGAGAAAGATGGGAAACAATTTGTAGATATCCCTGAAGAGGTCATACTGAAAGGATATAAAACCTATAAAAACGGTCTTCTCCTCTGAGTAAATATCTATAGAAATGTCTACTCCCCTGTGTATATCAAGAGAGAAGATAGGACTAGACATCATTATGCTATTGGAAAATCTGGTACCGGAAAATCCGTATTTTTACAGACGCTTGCGAGACAAGATATCTGGAATGGAGATGGACTTTGTCTCATCGATCCGCATGGAGATTTGGCGGAAGATATGCTCGCTTATGTACCAAAAGAAAGAGCGAAAGATGTTGTTTATTTTGAGGCGGGAGACGAAGAAAGACCAATGGGACTTAATCTCTATGAGATTGATAATTTAGATCAGGCAGATAGAACGGTAAACGACGCTACAGAAATCTTTTTGAAAATGTTTGGCCCAGAGATTTTTGGACCGCGCATTCAGGAGTATTTTAAGTATGGAAGTTTGACGCTTTTGGAGGATTTTGAAGATAGACCAACCTTGCTAGATGTGACGAGACTTTTTACTGATGATGGATATCGTGAGTTTAAAACCAAAAAGATCACTAATGCTGTAGTGAAAAACTGGCGGGATAAAACCTATAACGCTATGTGAGACAGAGAGAAACAAGAAATCATCCCTTATTTCTCTTCAAAATTTGTGTCATTTAATACCAATAGATTGATTAGAAATATTATTGGTCAGACGAAATCGGCGTTTACTTTTGATGATGTAATGAATAATCAGAAAATCCTGCTAATCAACCTCTCAAAAGGTAAAATTGGGGAACTCAATGCTCAATTATTAGGTATGATCATTGTATCTAAGGTGTATAACGCCGCGATGGCGAGAGCCTCTATGGATGCAAAAGATCGTAAAGATTTTTATCTCTACGTGGATGAATTTCAGAATTTTGTGTCTGGTACGTTTGCAGATATCCTTTCAGAAGCTAGAAAATATAGACTAGGGCTCATTATGGCGCATCAGTATATTGCACAGCTTGATCCTCCAAAAGGACTTTGAGATACGTGAGGTGGTAAAAACGATGTAAAAGCTGCTGTATTTGGTAACGTGGGAACGATGATGAGTTTTAAAGTCGGTGCTCCCGATGCTGAGTTTTTGGAAAAAGAATATACTCCCGTTCTGTGACCGGCTGATATTGTAGGAATCGCCAACTATAAAGCATATATCAAGCTAAATATCGACAACTCTACTACTCGTGTCTTTAGTATGAATTCGATCTATACTCAGGACTATCAGAATAAAAAAATTGTCCCTATTCTGAAGGAATATTCAGCTAAAAAGTATGGTAGAAGAAGGGAATTTGTCGATGCAGAGACGAAAGCAAGATTAGGAATTAGTATTGAAGAGGAGGAACTACCAGAAACTCCTACTACTGTGGATGGTGAAACAGAATGAATGGTCGCAGACAATCCTTGATGACAACCAAAAATATATGAAGAGCAACAAAATCTTATGAATGATGAAAATGAGGCTGAAGAATTTAATGATGAAGAGGGAGAAGAAACTACTGATTCGGAAGGCGAGACTTATGATGAAGAAAATGAGGAAGAAAATACTGAAGAAGAGAGAGAATTCGAAACAGACGAGGATGGCGGAGAGGAGAATAATTCTGATGGAGAAGAACAGGATGAAGACGAGGAATACACGGAGGAAGAGGAAGATCTTCAAAACCAAGAGAATCAAGGTTTTACTAGTGCTGCAGAATCTTCTGACGAAGAAGACGAGGAGATATCTGATCTAGAGTGAGAAGAAGAAAATAGAATAACTGCAGATAAAGGAGAAATAGACGAACCAATCACTCCTCTACTAGCAAGCTCATCAAATACTTCTCATCCCCTTACTCCAGAAGAAAAAGCTCAGCAGGCTGCCGTTGAAGGATAAACTTTTAGTACGCCCTGTAGTCAAAAGCTTTTGCTACTCTCAAGAGAAAAGGACTATCAATCATTATCTCATTTTTTGGATCTGAACACCTGCAGTCCATCAATTCTCAATCCTTCCGTCCACAAGAATATCCCTGTCCTTTGCAAACTACAAATCCTGGGAAATCCATGACATTACCTTCTTTTAGGTAAAATGCTGTTCGCACTACAATGATCAAAAAAACCATTGCTCAGAGCGTAATTAAACCGATCTTTCGTCATTTGTGCATGGAAATGTAGAGAAAATAAATAAAGGTGATGAGGGGGTATCCCCTCATCAAGGAAAGTAGCTATTAGTATACAATTACTACTATTGCTTTCATATTAGCTGTACTCTTTAGAATAACGTTAACAGTTCCTGAGCCAGATTGTGTTATATGCTGATCTGGAGATAACATATAAACCGTCCCTATTACTAGCTTCTAAAATCTGATTGTCTACAGAATACTCTTCTTTAGTCAGCTGATTGTTTTGGTCATTATTAGCTAATTGAGTACTATTTTCGTGCTGTGCAAAAGATATATTAGTTGCTATCATTACACATAACATTACACAGGCGATAGCTACTATCGCCATCTTTTCTTTTTTTAATTTCATTTTATTAAACTTTTTTGTTAATATTTTGTTAATGTTTTACCTA
>CAZEFV010000036.1:0-8410 GCA_964511595.1 uncultured Candidatus Peribacteria bacterium | reverse complement strand
ATGCTGAGAAAGACTTCTCCTGAGTGAGGTAAGAATTGGTTCCATTATTTGGGTGATATTCAAATGACAAATTCCCCTTTAATAGTTATTTTTCAGTTTTTTATTTCCTGTTTGATCTCTTCTAAAGATCCAGTGATATTTTGCTCGAAAAGTTTAGAGATTTCTCTAGCAATACTTATTTTCCCCTGAAATCAGAGTGTTTCTAATTCGTTGAACAGCTTTTCTATTCTATGAACAGACTCATAAAAAAAGGTTGGATGATCGCGAACAATAGCTGTTTTTAATGCGGTTTGTCTGCCTTTTTTTGCTGGGAAAAAACCTAAAAAAGTAAAAACGCTGGTGTCAAATCACGCTCCAACTATAGCAGGGATGAGAGCATTTGCTCAAGGTAAGATTGAATAGGGGAGTTGACATTCATTACAAAGTTGAATAAGAGCTTTTCCTGGGTCGCTGAGTCCTGGAGTTCCTGCCTCAGAGAGTACGCCTACGTCGTTTTCTGTAATCAAATTTTTATATCTATTTTTGTCTATGAAAGTAGTGTAGACGAAAAACTGTTTGTCTTTGATGGGAACTTCATACATTTGGAAAAGTTTTTTTGCGGTGCGTGTGTCTTCGCACAAGAAATTTTTTAGCTCTTTTAGAAGATCTAAAGTGTGAAGCGTAATATCGCTTTTATTGCCGATGGGAGTAGGGAGAAAGTAGAGCATAGATATCTTAAGAAAGAGACGAAATACTTAATTTTATGCATTTAAAAGTCTTTTTCAAGAGAATACTCTTGACTTTCTTTTAAAAATGACTACAATTGATTTGTGAAATAAAATAAATTATAAAATAAAGGGAGAAATAAAAATGAAAACAATACAAATGAAAAATATAGGAGAATCTCCTTTGGGGACGCTTGTTATTGATAAAAAGAACGAACCCTCAAGAGATTTAACTTATAATACAGGTAAAATGGAGAATTCATCTCTTGAACCTTTGGCCATCAAACAACTTGTTACAAAATATTTACCTACTTTTAAGTTGGGAAATTATGAAATGTTGGAGCAATCGAAACCAGTAGTCAAGTTGTGCTCACAAGAAGATGTTTTATGGGAGTTCCGATTTTGGATTATTTATGATAAAAATGGAAATTTATTTGATAGGTATTACACTGGAATTACCTTTCAGGGAACATTGAACAGAGATCAAAGTCTGATTATGATTAATTGGATTAAAGATAACTTTGGCAAAGATACTTATTCATTCTTTTTAGTTCCTAACGAGATTAAAGATTCTTATTATCATTGTGTTTTTAATTCTGGAGAATTTGGTATTTGTACCGATCTCCTAAAAAGTTTAAACCAGTGTGTAACTGGTTTACAATCATCTGTTTGAGAAAATAGATGATTTTTTTTATCTAATTTCTATTATTTCATCTCGAATATCCATTTCTTGGATTTCTGGATTGTGAGTGACGGTGTAAAATTTCATTGTCCTTTGTTTCACAAAATTATCAATCATTTCGCCGACTTTCCCGACAGTCTCAGCATCTAAATTGTTTATAGTTTCATCCAAAAAGAGTAGAGGAGTATTGAGATATGAAGAAATTGCTAACATCCATACGAGTTTTAGAATTATTCTTTGTCAACCGCTCAGACTTTTTACTTCTCTTTCCCCTTTAGCATCTATAATTTTTACTTCAAGCTCGATTTTTTCTCCACTTTCTGTGACAAACATAGAAAGCTGGTAATCGACAACTTGTGTCAGATACGTATTGATAATTTCACTTAGTATAGGCAAATCCGTTCCTAATGCGGTGAAAAGTAACTCTTTGCTCAAAATAGTATAGAGATTTTTTAACTTTTCTCTACGAAGTTCGAGATGTTTTACGATGTTTTTTATTTCTGTGAAATCACTAATAAGTTGTTCAATATTTTGAATAATTTGTAAAAACTGTTCAAGTGTATGAATCTGCTTAGTGATTTGTTGCACTTCTGGAGAATTAAGTTGTGCTTTGAAGATATTATTTTCTTCTTCTAATTTGATGATTTCTGTTTGTGTAGAAAGGATATGTTTTTTGTTTTCTTCTGCACGAGATAACAATGCTGATTTTTCTTGTTGATAGGTTTGAAGCTTTTGTACTTCCGTTTCCATTTGCATAATTTGTTGATCGAGAAACTGCATATGTTTTTGTGCCATAATTTTTTGTTGATGTTTCTCTTCTCGAATACTAAAGTTGATGGTGTGCAAAAAGTCTTTTATGCGGTCTATTTCTAGTTGGATGGCTTGTTGATATTCGGTACGAAAAGAAGCTTCTAATTTTTCTATCTCCTGTTTCATGGTGATTCTTTGTTGTTCTAATTGTGAGAAGTGTTGTTTATTTATTTCTTGTATAAAAGGACAATTCCCTCCTATTTTTGTACAAGTAAAAACGGTTTCTGTTTCTACTCCTTTATCAAAATTTATTAACCTTGTTTTTGCTTTTTCTAATTCTTCTTTTTTGAGCTGCTGGATTTGTACTAAGTTTGCTAACTCTTTTCCTCTTTCTTTGAGTTTTTGAATTAAAGCGATAACTTCCTCTAAACTTTCTGCTGCTAAATCTTCGAATTGTATTTTTTTTTCGATGTTTTCTAAATTTTGCAACTGTTGGTATATCGTTATTTTTTCTTTTTTAACTTCCTCTATTTTTTGAAGATCAATACGAGCAATACGTTGTTCAAGTTGAAGTATGTCTTCATTCAGCTTTTTTTCTTCTTGCTGTTTATTGGTGATGGTGAATTTTTTTTCTGTGAGCTGTTTTTGGAACTGTTCCTGTGTGGCTTTTAAGGTGATAAATTCTTTTTCTTTGAGTTTTAGTTTTTCTAAATTATCTATAAAATGCTGATTATTTAGTCCGTTGAGACTGAAATCTTGTAAAGTTAGATTCTCTCTCAGAGGTTCTATTTCATCAAAAAAAGTATTTCCTGTTGGAATATCTATAACTTTTGCCAATTCATGTGCCTCTTTTAATCGTTTTCTCAGTTTGTTGTTTTGCAATGTTTGATCTTGATGATTTTTAATTTTCAGTTCTATCTGTTTTTTTTCTTCATTTACCTGCTCTTTCACTTCGTCTATCCCTAGCAATCAAAAAACGTTTTTGAGTACGATTAGTCTATCGGCTGGTTGCATCTCAAAAATGTTTTCTGCATCCTGAAGCAAGAAAATTGTGGAAAGAAAAACTGGTTCTGGAGGTAGAAGTTGATTCAACATTTGTTGGAGATCTGTCTCGTTTTTTATCGGGATTTCTTCTAATTCTGTAGAGGGATCGTGTAAAATTTCTTGGATATAGTTTTCTCCTCGTTGAATAAGACTTTTTGGTTTTGATATGTGATCAAAGAATGTAGGAGGACTCTTGAATGCTCGTAATCTACTCGTGCAACTGTCGTATTTTCTTCCATGAGTTAAAGATCTTTTTATGAGATAATACTGTTCTCCCTCAGAAAAAATCAGACTTATCTCTCCTTCTTTACTGCGGATATTAAGGAGATTTCTTTTTGATGATTTGTATAATGCGTAGGTTGGACCATCGAAAAAAAGGAAGCTTTTCCCGCTTCCTATAGGTGCTTTTATTAGAAATTTTCCTGGTTTTAAAAAGAGGGAGCAGTCTTTGCCTTCAAATGGTCAGATATTGCGATAATAGAGAACGTGTAGATTGATCATATCCTTTGAATTTTATAGATTCTCCAGACATTGTCAAATATATTTTTCTATCTTCTCGTATTTAATAACATTTGATATTGTTCATATAATGTTTTGTTGAATAAGCCTAAATAAGATTTCGCATTATTTGAAATATATGCTAAAGTCTCTTTGTACTCTTCTTGTAAAGGAAAAGCTAATGGCTCATCTGTTTCTGCTCTAGTGATTAGTAAAGTTTTTTCCATGTCAGGCTTTTTTATTATATATTCGATATTTTCGATGCTATGGGTATCTATGTGATATATCCCTCTGAGATTGATATTTTGTAAGCTAAAGTTAATAAGAAATTCTTGACAATCTTCGTCTATGTTTATGATTTGTGAGGGAGTTTGTGCAAGATAAAGGTTCATGCGGTTACGAATAGTGATTTGTTCTGTCAAACATTTTCATTTTCCTGTATCAGAAATATACTCTACTATTTCGTTAATTAATCATGGGGTATTCTTTTTTGATATCGTAGTATTTGCAAACTTTCCTTGAATTTCTTCTTCAAGTGTTTTGTCAGATATAGAAAAAGTTTTTAATATTTCGTTTTCTACTTCAAAGGTGTAATATACGCCCGTTTTATCCATGATGATCTCCTGATCAGTACAATGTTGGAGATATTTTTCGAGTGTGTTATTGTCATATAATTTTTCACATAATGTCATTTTCTCTTCTGATTCTAATATCGAAAAGAAAGAAATCTGATCATCAATAGCTTTTAGAAACTGAGAAAATGAAGTTTTTTCTTGTAATAATGCTTGTAAATATGCGGTAAATTCTGGATCGTTAGGAAAAGAAAAACTGTCTACATACAACATTTCTCTTTTTTCAATATGTAGAGTAAATTTTGCTACTAGATCGGTGTTGATTGCATTTGTAATGGCTGTACTTATAATATTTGCATTAATTTCTACAGTTTGTTCATTGGGAGCAACAGTATACTTTCCGATTTTAAGACGAGGATCTTGAAATAACTGTGGAAGGAGTGAAGAAATTTGATATGTTTGTTCTGGGATTACTTCTGCTGCAGAATGAGTTTTTTCTCCTATTAATTCAAGCGTTGTTACTTGTTTTTCTAATCCTACGTGTCCGAGAACTGTATTCCCATTATTGATTTGTTGAATTAGATAAGAAATCTGATTTTTGTCTGTTTGAGAGAGAGAAGAAGTTGCGGTTTGTATTATTGGTAAAAAATATCTATTGTTAAATCGATAGAGAATGTCTTTATAAATTGGAGGAAATAAGTTTTGACTTGATGAATTGTCCTTTGTTAATAAAGTTTGTTCAAATTCTAATAAAGGGATAATTAGAGTTTTATCAAATGAAGATCTAGAAATTTGTTTATATAAAGACTGTAATGCTGAAAGTAATTTATACATATTGAGGTTTGCATCAGAGTATACCGTTGTCGAAATGCTGTTTGTTTCTAACTCATCTTGTATAGCGATAAATTCGTTCAGATTTTTATATTTTTGTTGAATTTGATTTGAACACTGAAGGATTGCCTCATTAAAAGCAGGGGATGTTGCTCTTTGATATAAAGAGGTGGTATAGAGTAGCTCACAAAGCTGATTTTTGTTAGGCAATTTGTTATTTAAAATTTGCAAATCTTTTGGATAGGCATCGAGATTATAATATCTTCATTCTTCGTATAATTTGTTAAGAAATGAAAAACAAATATTGTCTGAAAATTTTAAAGCATCTAGACATTGAAGATTAAAATCTGTTAAAATTCCTTTTTCTAATCTAAAAGTTGGATGAGGATTCATCTTTCTTGTGATGGTAGAAGGTGTGAATATTAGACGAGAAACTAGGCGTTCTATTTCCTCACTACTAGCTTCTCCACGATCAAAACTCTCTTTATCAATTAAAGAACTACCTTTTGTAATGTAGAAATCTTTTGGGACTTGAATTCCCTGATAAAAAGCTATATTTTGGTTGCTAAATATTACATTGTTGTCTTGCAAAGCACTTTCTCCATAGGGAAGAATTACCTTTAGATATGAACTTTTTGTCTGATTTGACTGTAATGATCGTAAAAGTTTTTCATTGCTTGCAGAGGAATGTATGGAAGAGTTTTCTTGTAGATTTGCAAGGTTTGTAGTATAAAGTGTTAAATTATATATAATTGCGATTGCTCCGAGTGCAAATAACCCAAAAATCCCGTGTTTAAACAGGATGCGATTGATTTTTTTGTACCATACAATCAGTCTAAATTGATCTTGGTTGAAAAAGAGTGAAAAATTCGTTTCAGGCATAGTTAGATTATATCCGAAACGGTGTTTTTTGTCAACTTTTATGACTATTTTATTAGTAGATTTTCTGGAAGTTCGGATTGCAGTTTTTTCCATTGTAAGCTAGCTTCTTTCTCTTCCATTTCTTGATCTGAAAGATGCATAAGATATGCTCGCCAGTCATTAATTTGAGAAAGTTTTTCTAACTGAGAAGGTGCAATGTAATACTTTTGAGAAAGCTGATGATATAGTTGCAGTGCCATTTCCCCAGGATCTCAAGTTAACTCAGATAGTTGAAATTGTTTTTGAATCGTGATAAGCTTGTTTTTTAATATTGTAGTTGCTTGCTGTAATTGACTTTCTGAATTTTGTAATTTTGCAAGAGCTATTTTTTCTAATACATTCATCAAAAAGAAACTATTGAGTGAATGAAGGAGTTGGTCTTGTTGATCTTGGGTAGGAAGTTGTTTCTCAGAATCAGCTCCTAATTGAGTTACAATTTTTGGGTCTAAGTTTCCTATTGTTCCTGTTTCTTTTTCGAAAGAGGTGATCATTGAAATGTCAGTAGAATTTGGTTGAATACCGATGCTATTGGGTGTATTCCCTGTGTTAGAACTTTTGTTTTCTCAACTTTTTATGATTTCTGTATTATCCTGTTTTGAGTAAATATCCTCATCTAGTGAAAAGACTTCGGATAAATTATTGTGTTCTAAAAAGAGAGCAAACTGGGTATTGTCGTTGAGATGACGAAGATCGTTTGGTCTGAGAGCTACTGTTTCTTGGGATATTTTGATACTTTGTCCATGATTTGGGGATGAAGAACTTGGCATAATAGCGGCTATTTCTGCTCCATGATTTTGAATCATCGTTTCTTCATCATTTTTGGCAATTTGTAAGTTTAACGGTTGACCTTTCTGGGTAGTAAGGGTTATATCATCCATTACTAATTCTCGTGAATTTTTGGGTTGTTCATGAGAAAGCTTAATAAAACGTCCTTCTGAAATCTGAAGTTGGTACTCATAATCTGCAACTTTTGATAAAGAAAAAATTGCTGGTCAAATAATATTTGCTTGCGAACCATCATCTAAATTAAAAACGATTTCACTTTGCTCTTTTAGGTAAATGGTATCTCCATTATGAAGATAAGATCATGTCTGAATATTTTTATTGTTTTGTAAATGTCGTTCTCCCTTTGCGTCTACTATTTCTGCGATGTAATCTGCAGATGCCGTCCCAGGAATAGGTTGTTTATGAGTAAAAAAGAGATTGTCTATCCCTCCGTTTTGTTGTATCCAAAATCCTCATGCTCAAAAAAGAACAAAAGCTACGACTATTGTTGCAAAAATTGTCTTGTAAGAACGAAAACATCGTCTAGCTACTCATATGCTAAATCTTCTATGGCGAATTTCCTGAAAAATCTCTGATTTCTTTTGTTCAGATAAGATAACTGTACGTTGTTGAGAAAAATATTCCTGTAAATTCATTGCTAAACGGCTGAAAGTCATGAAAACTAAATCTTTTCACTCAGGTAAACGACTGAAAATACGTTTTGTGACGATTTATTTCTCTAAATTTATGAAAATAGTCGTTAAATGAGAAAAATCTTTTCCGCCAGACATGTACATTTCATATGCTCCTTCTCCCACCATAATGATTTCTGCTAATAGTTCATTGGATATTTCACTAATAAACTTGTCTCATCCTGCTCTTTTAATAGCGTAACGATAATAATAAGATTTTTTGTCTATTTGTCCATTCTTTCATAAAATTCGTCCTCCTAAAAATGTAGATAAACGCATATTTCTATTCAGATTTTTTAACTTTTCTTTCATAGCAATAATCTCTTCTACCATGGCTTCATAGCCATCTTGTACAGTCTCGAATATGGTGTAATATCTTCCATTACTGGACAGATAAACGCCAATTGCTCCTTTCCCAACGCCATTCATTAGATTCCCTGGATTATTCGTATCGATTCCTACATTATTACTATTTTTTGGTCTATTGATGTCACTATCAGAAAAAACAGGTAATCCGTTATAGAACCTTCCTACAGTAGTTAAATTTTCTCAGTCAGGAAATAGAAAATCGAGGTTGTTTTTCGTTGAAGAAAAAAGTATTTCCGCAAACGCCTCATTAATCAAGGAAATAGTTTCGACTTTTTCTTCCTGTATCAATAGAGGGCCTATTATGGGAGTTACAGAGAAGAAAAACCATAAAAAAAGGTTTAAAAAAATGTGCATCATAGCTATAATGATACACATTTTGATTATAGTGACAAAAAATAGGTACTAACAACAAAACAATCTCTTGACTTTTGTGAAATTATGACTATAATTTCATCTTACTTTCCGTATGTTGCTTGATTTCAAAGGTGTTCTTCGATTCTGAGGAGTTGGTTATATTTTGCTATTCTATCTGTTCTGCTTGCACTTCCTGTTTTGATGAATCCGGTATTCATTGCGACAGCG
>CAZEFV010000035.1:1078-8462 GCA_964511595.1 uncultured Candidatus Peribacteria bacterium | reverse complement strand
GGAGATCTGATTATTTGTGAAAAGAAGTAGGGAAAGTTATATATTAAATAAGTCTTTACAGTTTTTCAAGACTTCCTCTTGAATTTCTTCTTTTGACTTGGCTAAAAGTTCAGCCATTTTTTCACCAACGTAGGCGACATATTCTGGATAACAGGTCTTTCCACGGAAGGGTTGAGGTGGCAGTCGTGGTGCGTCGGTTTCCGTCAGTATTTTTGCCTTTTTGATTGATAAGAGAGCGTCTCTGGTAGTTTGAGTATTTTTGTAGGTGAGAATATTTGTGAATCCAATTCGTAATTGAGGAAGTGACTCTTCTACCCTTTGGATTTCTTCGCTTCCATATCCTCGACAGTGAAAATAGATTTTTAAATCCGTGAAATCCTGTAGCACTTCTAAGGTCTCTTCAAAAGCGTCTCTCGAATGTACGACAAGCGGAAGATGATATTTTCTGGCTAATTCGCAATGGAGGCGGAATAATTCTTTTTGGTGTGGTAAAACACTCTCTTTATCCTCTTTATTATGGAGGTCTATTCCACATTCCCCTATTGCACAGATAATTTGTGGATTTTCGAGATATTGTTGTTCTAGGAGATCTATTGTAGACTGAAAATCTGTTTTTTTTATCTCTTGTCCATCATCTGGATGGATTCAGACTGTTGCCTGTACGATGAGCTTTGGAAAAAGTGTTTTTGCTTCACGTGCAATATTGATCCCATTAAGATTATACTCAGCATGAGCCCCTGAATTTATCAATATTTTTCCACCAGCATCCTGAAAATTTTGAAGATGTGTTTTCCAATCTTCGAGCAAAGGAGAAAAATTGATATGAGTATGTGCGTCTACTAGCATTGAGGTGATGAATATATAGGAAATATTTTTTAGTCTCGCCAAACCATAAGCCTGATTCTGTGTTTAAAGTACGATTTATCTAGCACTGCGTAAAGCAATGATCTTGCACTGTCCCACAAAGCGTGAGATAAGCTTGCATCAGGAAGGGGTTTACCACTCTCTCCGTCATCAACGAAGCTGAGCAGCAATAGCTTCGCATCTGCGAAACACTTGCACGTTGCATCTTTCACCTATCAAGAATTGATAAGTTAGTTTTCGTTTCTGTGGCACTTTCCTTTGAATGAGCGATTGTCCAGTAGCCGTGAGCTACCTCCCTTGTTGTGATGTCAGGACTTTCCTTTCCAACGATTGTTAGAATTGTACTTGATTTGGCATAAGGGGAAGTATAAGGAAAAAAATCTGAAATTCAAGGGGGAGGCTTTAGTGAATTTTTTTGCTAAAAATTTGATAAATAGAGGAAAATTGCTTATACTTAGATAATTTTATTTGATAAAATATTGATGCGATGAATGATATTCTCGATCAAAATAAAAAGCCCAGAGAAAAAGAAAATCAAAATTACGATTTTCTAACAGATACAGAACTTGCAAAAAATATTAAGCCCCTTACTGCAGAAGAAATTCACATTATCAAAACAGGAACCGATGTGCAAATTCTTTCTCTGCGACCTAGGTATGGTCATCAGGATAGAAAATATTTTATTGCTAAAAATGCTAATGCATCTGAGAAACTTCTCTCACAACGGAGTAATGATCCTGATCAGATGGTTCGTTTTTGAGTTTCACAAAATGAAGGGATTTCTCAACAACTCAAAGACAAACTTGCGAGAGATTCTGAAGTACTACAACTGATGAATCGTGATTTATATACTATTACTAAGAATATTAAGAAAATTCCCCTTGATAACTTGGGGATAAAGGAGATCACTGTGTCATCACAAGAAGAAATTAGAAAAGAAACTACTGTCCCGCATAAAACTGGTACAATACAGACTCTTACAAAAATTGTGAAACCTAATCTAAATGAGCTCTCTTATGAGAGAGAAATGGCGAATGATACTACACCAGAGATTGTTTCCCCTGATCCTTTTAAAATCAAATCCACAAATGCTCTCCCCTCTCATCAAGACGATGATGGATATGGCAACTACACAGTTCCCAGAAATATAAAAAAAACTCCATTAAACCAAGTGCGTTAAATTTTAATGACATACGTTTCTTTACTTTCTTTGCGTGAACTTTGGGGTTTGAAAATTTTTATATTTTTTCCGCCAAAGAGTTTTTTCATATTTGCGATATATTCATCAAATCAGGGGCCCATAAAAATTTTTGTTGCAAATTTTCCTTCGGGTTTGAGATATTTTTCATAAATCCAAAGTGTCTCTTCCAATAGTCCTATAGAACGCATCGCATCGATATCCTTATCTCCTATGGTATTTGGAGCCATATCAGATTGGATAAAATCTACACTTTTTTCTCCTATTTTGAGCTGTGTAAAAATAGCGTCGATTGCTGGAATGTCAGTCACATCTTGCTGAAAAGTGTATACTCCTGGCATTTTGAGATCAGTAGGTTTAATATCAAATCCTATCACTTTAAAATCACGTACTCTGATTTTTTGTAACTGAGCAACGGTATATTGCATTCGAGATCCTGGAGTACATCTACCACATTTTTTGTATCCTTGGTAATGAGATGAAACTTGGTTTGTATTTCCTCTAATTTGAAGGCTGAACGTGCTTTATATCAGTCTTTTTTTGCTTTTTTGAAATAATAATCATAAGGATTGTACATTGAAAAGCTGTCGGATTAAAAATTTTAGTAAAGTATAAGCAAGGATACTATCGAAATCAAGAGAAAGTTTTATCTTGATTTTTCTTAGATTTATTGTATACTATTGGGTAAATTTTAATTTTTGCGATGTGATAGATGACATTTTTCAGTTATTTTAAAGAGGCTTGGGATAGTATTGTTGCTAATAAATTACGTAGTTTTCTGAGTATGCTTGGGATTATTATTGGAGTTTCTAGTGTAATTTTGCTCATGGCGGTAGGAGCTGGAGCTGAACAAGGGATCATGAATCAGATGGCTAGTCTGATCAATAATAATATCACAATTCAGACAAGATGAGGATATACGACGCGAACTGACGATACTATTCATGGATACGTAAAATCAATTAGATTAACCCCTGAACTGGCAAATGATCTCGAAGCCGTATTTCCGGAGCTTAGTGGTGCAGTTACGTATGGAGTAACGGCGATGTGACAAGTGACATATGATAATAACTCTGCGATCTCCAGTTTTGCTGGAGTTCCTATTGATTATCTCGAAAAGATGGCTTTTACTCTTGATGGAGGCGATAACTTTCGTCAATCTGATTTTGATAATGTAGAAAGTGTGGCTGTAGTTAATAAAAATGTTGTAGATAGTCTATTCCCAGCAGGTGGAGCTCTTGGTCATAAAATTACCTATAATGGGAAAGAATATACCATTATTGGCACTCTTTCAGATGCTAGTATTTTTGGAATGGTCTATATTCCTATCACTACTTATCAGCAAAAAATTAGTGGGAATACCGATCTGTCAGCAATTACTGTGCGTCTCAATGCGGAAGATAATAATCCTCTTTGGCAAGCGAGAATTCAATATTTTCTACTCAGAAAATATAATGTTAAGCATTTAGATTTGGCGGGATTTAGTCTACAAACTACTGCAAGTATGGGCGATGTAATCGAGAATTCTATGGCTATTTTTAGTATTTTGATGGGGGCTATTGGAGGGATCTCTCTTCTGGTGTGAGGAATCGGTGTAATGAATATTATGCTTGTATCAGTCACAGAAAGAACAAGAGAAATCTGAATTAGAAAAGCAATTTGAGCTTTAAATAAAGATATTATTCAACAATTTTTAATAGAATCAATATTGGTTACATTTTTTTGAGGTTTAATTGCAATAATATTCAGTATTTTAGTCTCTTTATTTGTAAATTCTCTTGGTATTCGTGGAGGTGCTGCGTCGGGTGGGATGGCGTTTCAAATGGCAGTAACTGCTCAGGTGACTATTTTGGCTTTTTCATTGACCTTTGTTGTGGGAATTTTATCAGGGATTTTGCCTGCTAGAAAAGCGGCAAATTTGAACCCAATTGATGCATTGAGATTTGAATAGAAATCTTAGCTATATAATTTGACAAATCAAACATTTTTTGCTATGATTAGGGGGACCCTTTTAATTAAGGACACTTTATTTCTTTTGTTTGATTATTATGATAGATTCTGAAGGATACACAAAGCCGGTAGAAATTACTGAAAAACCGATAGATTTAGTAGATTCTGGTGTTAAAAACGATTTAGATACTATTACTACAAAACAGCTTGATAGAGCCCTGAAATATTTTGACTATATTATGCCTATTGATGTGGATAAAGAGCTGTTTAATACTCTACAATCAGCAGATAAACTTTCTGAAGAGGCGTTAAAAATGAAACTCAAGAATATTTTTGCTGAAGATCCGCAGATTGATTTTAATGATTATAGTTACTCTATTCCCGAGTTTATTACTAATTCTTATATTTCAAGCAAAGAGAAAATTGTACTTGATGCTTTTATGTTTTCTAATAAACAATGAAATAGAAAATTATTAACCGTAGAGAAAACTGACAGGAGATTCCCTGTAGTTATTCCTGAGAAAGAACAGATTTTTTTCACTATGATGATACGTGCATATGCAAGTGTTGTTTTAAAATTTTTACCTGATGAAAAATCTTATAGTAATTCCCTTAAAACTCCTCTTAGTGCAGAAGAATTGAAACTTATACAAACTGAAATGAGACTCGGTAAATACCTAAATTCTCCTAAAAAATCACTTACTTCATCCTCAAATACGCTAACCTGATAGGTTCAGGGAAACGCTCAATTGCATAACGTAGCATAGTGCGTGGCATTTCAGTTGCATATTGGTCTAAAAAATCATATACGGGTTGCTCTGCAACCCTTTTGTGTACTTCGCGGAGCATTCGTCCGGTGGCTTTATGGATGAGATCGTGAGAGTCGTGCATCAATAATTCGCATAGAGCAAACGTATCTGCATACTCTCACTTTTTTATAAAATGGAAGGTTGAGACAATTGCTATTCTGCGTTCTCGAAGGTCAGGAGATTTTGCGAGCTGATAGAGTGTAGAACGGTCTTTATCCGCATAATATCTACCTACAATGTGCGGTGCGGTGAGATCTACGAGATCTCGCGAATTGATATATTTGGTGTGAGAAAGGTAAAATTCTACTGCTTCAGATAAAATCTTCTGAGTGTTATCTCTTTTGGTTTTTTGTTCTTTTTCTACTTGTTGTACGAGGAGAAGTAAAGCTGCCAATCTCGCTTCATGATAGGGTGATTTAATCAGTTTTTTTATCTCTTGGAGGGGGATATGCTGATATTTACGCAAAAGTTTGCGGATTTCTGGGACTTTGATTCCGAGGAAAAGATCTCCTTCCCCGTACTGTCCTGGTCAGGTTTTAAAAAAACGCTGCAAAATGATCGCATGAGCAGGATTTTGGAGAGCATATAGATCGATAAGTAAGTTTTGAGCTATCATTATCTCAGATAAAAAAAGTAAAAGAAAACTGATTTTTAATGCATTACTTCTTTGAACATATGGAGGATTTTTCCTTCTTTTACTATGACAGGGATAAAATTTCTCCAAAATAGAGGGATTTTTTGGTTGAGACATCGACGATTTCGTGTTTTCCCAGAAAAAGTATCATAAGGCTGAGGGTAACGAAGGGTTGCACCTAGTCGTTCTTTTTTTGTAATGAGAACATCACAGCCGGCTATGTTTATCATTCAAAGAGAAGAAATCACTGCATTTTGTGAAAGATAGTGATTTCGGAATGTTTTTTTTCAGTTTTGAAGAGTGTTTTTTGGGATTTGAATTATTGTCAGTTTTTTTTTATTTTTTTCTGTTTGTATGAAAAAATAGGTATTCCCAAGCATTTTTCGTCAGCTAGAAGAGGTAGAAAACCAGGAGATTCGTTCATTGATCTGAGTAGAACGCAGGTTATGAGTTAGTTTTAATTCTTTTCGGAGATGTACTAGTTGAGTTGCGGTAGTTGGTACTGTGGTCTGGAGAGCGAAGGAAGCTTTTCGTGTAGGATGAGTAGGGAGAGTATTGTAAATCTGAGATATTTTCTGCTCTGATGGTAAGGCGTTATAGAGATTTTTGAACGATTGCTCAAAATTTGTGTTTTGGAAATTTTGTAGAACCTCGTTACGAAGCCGGTTTCTCTTGGAAGTTTTCGAGTCAAAATTGGTGACATCTGTAAAATACGGTACAGAAAACTCGTTGCAAAAGTCGAAAATTTGTTGTTTTGAGATGGGAAGTAAAGGACGCAGTATCTTCATTTCGTTGATTTCTCAGACATATTGCATATTTATAAATCCTTCCAAAGTGCATCCACGCATCAGATTTAAGAAAGTCGTCTCGATATGATCATTGAGATGGTGTCCGGTCAGAAGTATTTTTTCGTCAGTAGTACAAGTTTTTTTGAAGCAGGCATATCTCCAGTTTCTCAGTGAATTTTCGTCGTTTGGTATCTCTGCAGGCTTTGTAAATATCTGCATCTTGTATCACGCGAAAAAGAGCGAAAAAAATGCTGATTCTTCTTCGCTTTCTGGTCTAATTTTATGATTACAATGTAGAAAATGCAAGTTTTGGAGTGGAAAATTTTGTGATTTTCGCCATCGAGCGACTAAACATGCTAGAGTCATACTATCAGCTCCTGTAGAAATCGCCAAAACAAGCTGATCTTTTGATCTGAGATGTGTTTTTAACATTTCAAAAAAGTCTGAAGTTACTCGTGAGGGGAACTTTTTTGCAGAAAGGGTGAGAAATTCGGAGAGAGTTTGGAGTTTCATTTTACTGAGAATTTATGGATTAGTTAGGAGTTTTCAAATGATTGTGATTTGTGGTTGATTTTGTGTTTTTTTTAGCTATTAATCAACTATCGTTAATAAAAAGACAAAGGAAATCATGATCAAGCTATTATTAAGAGGGAAAATTAAAAGATCTTTATTATTGAAAGGTGAAGTACATAGATTTGTTTTTAGTAAGACTGATAATGTAATATGCCAAGGCTTTCTATTACTATTAGCTTGCATAAGACCCTTTATTGCTTCTCGTTTTTTTCGAGAGAATCAGGAATTTCACCCGTTTCTGAACTTCAGATGTCATGTTTTTTTGAGAGAAAGATATCTCAAAAAATATGATCACTATCTTGTAAAATGTAGAAACAAGGTAGATGGACATAAAATATAAAGAGGAGATGTTTTATCTCCTGTTTTATCTCCTGTTTTTTCACTTGAAAAGGAGAGGTAATTTGCTATCCTTATGCAGGTTTTTATTTCTTTTTTGATTTTTTATGTCTGAAAATACTATCACCTCCACTCCTCAATCCGAAAGAGAAGTTCGTATCCAGAAAATCCAGAAAATGAAAGAGATGGGAGTGATCCCCTATGCTCAGAGTTATCATAAAACGCATCTCAT
>CAZEFV010000035.1:0-1068 GCA_964511595.1 uncultured Candidatus Peribacteria bacterium | reverse complement strand
GGAGATATTATCACAGGATTTGAAAATGCTGAGTTGAGAGATATTGAGACTATTATTACCAATCCACAAGTACAAGTATCTACAGCTGGTAGAGTTATGCTTTATCGTAGTCATGGGAAGTTGGCGTTTGCTAAGCTACTCGACAGTACTGAGCAAATTCAACTTATGTTTCATAGAGATAATTGCAGTATGAATCTTTGAGAAAGGATTACTTCATCGCTGTCTATCGCGGGACAGGACGAGGAAATGAGTGCATACAAATTTATGGAAAAAATGGTAGATATCGGAGATTTTGTCGGAGTGAAGGGTGAAGTTTTCCGTACTCACAAAGGAGAATTGACGATTTTTGTGTCAGAATTTTCTTTTTTATCTAAAAGTATTCGTGGACTGCCAGAAAAATTTCATGGATTGACGGATGAAGATGAGCTTTATCGTAAGAGATATCTCGATATGACTATGAATCCAGAAACGTATAAAAGATTTTTATTTAAATCAAAATTTTATCAGCTTTTAAGAGAGTTTTATACTCAGGAAGGGTTTGTAGAGATTCAGACGCCTATTTTGGATAATGCTGCGAGTGGAGCTGCTGCAAAGCCGTTTATTACTCATCATAATGATTTTGACCTCGATGTATATTTGAGAATTGCTTTTGAAACTTCGTTAAAAAAAGCGACAGTTGGTAGGTTTGAAAAGGTTTTTGAGATTGGACAAGATTTTAGAAATGAGGGATCGGATCCATCTCATTTACAGGAGTTTACGCAGGTAGAGCATTATGCGGTATATTGGAATTATGAAGATAATATGCGTTTTACAGAAAAGATGATGGATTTTCTTTTTGAAAATCTCAATATTGATAAAAAACTGAAAGTGAAAGATAAAGATTGAATCGAAAAAGAAGTAGATTTTACGACTCCTTGGGAGAGAATTGATTATACTAAATGAGTAAATGACGCTTCTGAATTGGATATTACACAATATGGAGAAGGCGATGCAGATACCTTACGTGCAGATATTAGAGCAAAAGGGATAGAATTTGATAAAATGGATGAAATGGGGACTACAACTTTG
>CAZEFV010000034.1:0-8517 GCA_964511595.1 uncultured Candidatus Peribacteria bacterium | reverse complement strand
CAGCATAAATTTGTGGCTTCGTGCTGACATTTTCTGGGTATCGTCCTCCAGCTCCACCATTCATACCTCCACTCCATTGCTGAGCTACATTTCACGTGATCATTTGATCAAGATATGGTCGATGACTTGGATTGGTATGTCGAGATTTATAACTGTATCGTACAGCTCCTGTCGTCCAAGAAATACTTCCCGTCCTGAGGCTTTCACAGAATCTATAATTATACACACAGCGTCCTAACTCTCCTTTTGCATCCTGAAAAACATTTCCAGTCGCGTTAGGTTCTCGGTGATAATCTTCTGCACATTCATAATCACAGGCTCCATATCCACAGTATCCTACTCCAAATCCTATCGGATTGTAAGTAGGATTGGTCATAGTAGCTGCTGAGGCGGATCGACCAGATCCATTGATATAACGAATACTTGGAGACATTTCTTGTGAGCAGGAATAGTGTTTACAAGCATAATTCCCTATATAGTAGGTGTTTTCAATATATCAGATACAGTTACGATCTGACAATGAACCCCAAATGGTACTTGATAAAAATGCATGTAAAAAATCTGGCGTAAAATCTTGAGAAGGAAGATTTTTATTCCTAAAAAATCCTCTATAACATGGCGGAATCTTGGGTGGCAGTAATCCTCCATCACTACCTTTTACAACGTCCTTAGATCCTGTATCAATTGGGCAATCTTCATCTTGAGAAGCTCCTCATCCAGCAATTTCTGGTGGGCATCCATCTTTTCCCTTTTGTATCCAACTTGTAAATGGATTTAGTGCATTTGTTCGATTTTGTATCACGGTTTTCTGTGGGGTAAGCAGGAGACCGCTGTGTATTGATAAGTACAATCATTTTATTTCGATCACTATCTAGATTTTCCGCTAGAGTTACTGCCGCAGGCATCCCTCCTTCAGCTTCTCGCTGTTCTCGTGATCATCCTAATAGATTTTTTAATATAGATATTTGACTCGCAAGCCCCTTGTATTCATTACTATTTTGAAGATTTTGAAACCGTGAACAATCTTCAGGTGCTCATCCGTCACAAGGAGCCATGTTAGGAGAATCTTGATACAGTTTTTTTATCTGTTGAAGCATGATCTTTCCTTCATTTACTCGTTGTGTACACTGTTCTCCTCATATATTTCAACATTTAAGTACTATTTCCCCCTTATCTATTCGTTGCATTAACATTGTACTTTTATATTGTCGCTCATTTTTCATGTTCTGATAGCCTTCGTTTGCATCTCATTGTCGTTCGTCATTGATAATTTGCAACATTATATTCCAGCTGTTTAATAAGTCTTTCCCATCATTTATTATCTGTTGTGACTGTTGAGTTGCCATCTCTCCCCCCATATAGGAGAGTAATTTTGAATTTAAACTACTTATCTTATTATCAGCGTCTGTGTATTCTCATCTTTGTCGAAAAGCATCCCATCGTCCACAATCTTCTGTTGTACCCCCACAATTTACCGCATTAGGGAAAACTTTATAGACACTATCTATTTGGTTAAGAATGGCATATCCTCCACTTTTTCGGGTTTTTTCTCGTTCTTTACATGGATCTTCTGGAGGAGGTGGTAACTCCTTTTCTCCGCAACTGATATCCCACGCTTTTCCTCCACAAGATCAGTGACATTGTCGTGATCTTGGAGGTTTCCCATTAAAGATATAATCACTTACCCCTGCGTCTTTTGCACCTGGACAAAGTGCTTCTAACTGTTGTTCTTCTGACATCGCTTCCCAATTTTTTTTCTGGTCGCACGTTAACTCAGCACATTTTGGTGGGGTACAATTCGCAGGAGGGGTAGGAGGAGTATAAGCTTGATAACAATTTCCTACGCAATCTTTGAAACATCTGACCATCCCTGTTGAGAAACTCACATTACTCGAGAGGTATCGTGGATTCTTAGCCTCTGTACCTATCACCTGAATAGATCCTGTAGATCCTGTAGATCGATAGTATCCTGGATTATGAAGATAGAGACCACTCATGGTAGCAGTACCATTGATCACCTTCGCAAAATGAGTCACTCCAAATGCTACTCCTGTCCAATAACGATAGGTATCTTCGAACCCTACTCTTCCTCCCGCTACCGCGAAAAGGCTTCTCCATTCTGCTAAGGTAGGCACATGATATCCTGGCTCACAGGCGTTGTTAAATTGGCTCAAAGTGAAACCACTTCCTGGATCTCCTAAGTATTCTGCTCATGCATTACAGGCTTTTATAACTATTCCTGAGATATTCAGGTCTGATAGATTTTTACAAAGAGGCCCTACCTGATTTGGTTCCCATTTCGCTCGAAATACTTTATTACTACAGGTACCATTTGGAAGAGAAAAATAGGCATCCCCAGAAAATGATGGATTATCATATCGTCCTGCAAATGTGTATCCTGTCTTTATGCTAGGAATTAAGAGGGAAATTGTCTGATCTTCTGCAGTATAATATCCAGTCTCTATTATCCCTGTGTCTATATAATAAGTTATGGTACTTTGAGTCACATTTCGTTGGGCATATAATGTAATCCCAGCCTTAGTATAATCCACAGTTGTAATATTATATGTATTACCTACCGATGTCCCCCCTGTCGCTGCAGAATACCATCCTTTAAAAGTATAACAAGTTCTAGTCGCTGGATTTAAGTTAACCGACTGTGAAGATGTACTACAGATTTCTTTTAGAGTACCGGTACCTCCTGTAGCATAGGTATATGTCGTACCTGAATTCGTAGTATCAGATAGACTACCTGATCCATTTAATTGTCGTCATGCTAGAGGCTTTGTGGTAATGACCTTGGAAGGGGTAACCGTACCTCATTGAGGATCTAAAAGAATTTCAAACTGATAGACGGCTCCTGAAAAAGATTTTTTTGAACCTCCGGGTGCAATTCGAGTACTCGTTATATGATTACCTCCACTATCACATACCGATACGATAACGGTACCGTCGTTCGGATCTTTAATTTTCCATCCTGCATATCCCGTCAGGTTGGTAGTAGCTATGTATTTTTTATTGGATTCATACGTATTTCCTGTACCACTAGTACCTGCTGTACGGTCATACCAACCGAGAAAACTATATCAGCTTTTTATTGTATCTTCGCGTAATTCTCAGATCATTTGTCCATAAACAACCTGTTTTCCCGTCGATGCAGGAGTGTTTTTTCGATTACCTCCTTGCTGATCATAAGCAAGCCGATATTTATTTACCTCTCGACAACCATAGAGTGTTACGTTGGTGTTTCGCTGAAACGTAGATGAGCCATAGTATTTAACTCCTGAACAATCGGGTGATGTACTTCGCCCATCAAATGTATGACCAGTGATTGTTGGATCTGTGATATTGAGTTGCTGTCCGCTGATAAAGGGAGCAGGAGCTTCTTCGCAAGCATCAAGGACACTCCATCGACCTTCAGAAAAAAAAGTAGTTCGATTTGGTTTGTAACGACAGAGATTCACTTTGAGCTGAGCATCACAAAACTTCGTTACATTATTCCAGACCCCTCATGAAGTACAAGCTCTACAATCTGTCATTGAATCTCCACCATTCTGTCATTCGCAGGTCCACTGGTGAGTTACCCCTCAAATCAATAGGTAAGAGCTCGGATTAAAGTCTCCTCCACTACAGGCATTATTCATCAAATCATTCATTACTCCAAATGTCCCTGCATATGCCGACCCACATTCTCCTGTTACTGGTACAACTCCAGGGATAGTATCCGTACAGAGCACTTCACAGAGCATCGAATCTTTTAGCATAGGATTTCGCTTTTTACCATCAAATTCACAAGAACAAGAAAAATCATCCCAAGAGACCGTTTTCATAGTCCCTGAATATATATCGTCCTTGGTAATTTGCATGTTTTTATTTGCATTTTCTCCAACTCTCAGATCTCCTGAAATTGTAATCATAGCATCTTTATGAGGATTTGAGGTTTTTATGGCTAATTTTCCTCAGAGAAAAATCAAATGATCTGCTTGTAATCCATCTGCATCCCCCCAGACGAAAAGATTATTTCCCTCGATAGTTCCCTGTGTAGTTCCTGCTACAAAATTATTATTTCCTACTACATTTGTATTTTCAGCATTGATTATGGTATTTGCTGTTCCATTTATGAGGTTTCCTGATCCTCCAAGAATTACACTAAATTCTCCGGTAGAAAGCGTATTTCCTTGTCCCCCAATCGTTAAAGAAGAATTTGCTATTCCCTTGATCGTATTACTTATTCCTCAAAAGAGGGAAGTCAATTTGGAAGAAATAGTGTTTGCCCGCCCTCCAATAATACTTGAGTTTTCTGCTCCAACTAGGCGATTAGCTATTCCTCCGATGATAGAAGACATCGTAACATCCGTTACCTCGTTTGACTCAGCGTTTGTATTGATAGAGCCATCTACCGTTACCTTTCCTTCTGGTGTTGCCGTGACGGTTACCATAGTTTTTGGATCTATATTTCCCTGACTGTTACTAGCCCCAAAGATTATTGTCTCCATATGCTGGGTAGTATTTTTCATATCTGTGGAGATATTTAATCCTGTGGACTCTTGAGCTCGTACGCCTGAACATAGGAGATATCATCCTAATAAAGCGATCATTGATAATTTTAGGGAAGCACGCATGGGGGCATGGGAGAGAAAATAAAAAAATCAGCGTAATTATACGGGATTTCTTCAAAAACTCAACTATCAAAGAGAATAAAACCAACATTTCCCTTGACAATAAGTGAAAAAATGAAAAAGTCTGATTTATTGCTCTATTTTGTCTATAAATAAGATTCCTTGTAAATGATCTAATTCGTGCTGGAGGATTACTGCATTTCGTCAACGCATAGTGCTCGTAAGCTCTTTTCACTCTGGAGTAAAGTATTTTATCTTGATTCGTGTGTGTCTTTTTACATCTCCAAACTCTTCTGGGAGAGAGAGACAACCCTCTTCATTGACCTGAAAGGTTGGCGACACTTCTAAAATCTCAGGATTGATCAAAATCATCTCACCTATATGCGTTCTTTGCACAGATATTTTTCAGCTTTTTAATTTTCTCTTTTTCCCTTCTTTTCGTAAAGTGATAGCCACAATACATAGATGTTTTCCTAACTGCGGAGCAGAAAGTCAAAGCCCTTCTTTTTCGTACATCAGGGTCAAAAGAACCTCTGCGAATTCTTCGATTTCTTCGTTGAAATCTTGGACTTTTACAGATTTTTTCCTGAGGATAGGGTTATCCGATCCTGTTATGATGGGATAGAACAAATTTAGAGGATTCATCAGTTTTGATGATGCAGATTTTCTCTTGAAAATCAATGGAAAAAATGTATTATTTCTCGTACCCGTCTTGGAGGGATGGTAGAGCGGTTGAATGCGGCAGTCTTGAAAACTGTTGACCGATTATTCGGTCCGTGGGTTCGAATCCCACTCCCTCCGGATTTTTTTTATTTTGAAATTATTCTTTCAGCTTTTTAATCTCTTTTAGAAGGAGTTTAATTTTTGAGACATTGAAGAGGGTAACAAGCCCTATATACCCTATAAATCGGATACATAACACAAAAAACATGCTACCTCTCCTCATCCCAGGAAGGGAAATTTGCGAAAGGAAGTGCGGTCAGTAGGTTTTCCCTACCATCATAAGGATACCTAAACCTACCAATAAACACAAATTTTTGAGCAATAATTTTCGATCAAGGGAAAAGGGATGATGCTGATAAATCACTCGCATCCCTCCAAGCGCCATTACTGTTCGGGAGGTAGAGAGGATGATTGCACTAACAATTAATCACTTACCTAAAATAATTAGAAAAACCCGATTTAATACTATATTGATTCCCAATGCTAGTCCTACGACTCATAGACGCTGTTTGATTTTTCCGAGCCCTGCTAGAATGCCTAAACTAATAGAAGATCGACAAGAAAATATCAAAGCTGGAGATGCTCGTTGTAACATATATCCTGAAAATCTAAAATTTTCTCCAAAAAGGAACACGGCTATCTCTTGTCCAAAAACAACAAAAAAAGTAGCTATTACCATAGCAAGGATACCAAAATAGGTATACATTACGTGTTGTAAAAGTCAGAATTTTTTGTGATCTTGTTTTGTTGATAATTCTGTAGTGACGGGAAAGAGAAGTCCAAACATTGGTGTAACTATGCATAGAAACACCATCAATAACGCCTGAAAGTTGGAAAAAAATCCTGCAGCTTGTGGGCCTAAAACATTTATGATAATTTGTTGATCGACATTTCCTAGGAGATTGGAGACATTCGCGACTAAAAATACTCGCAATGCATACTGGAAATGTTGTTTGAGCACTAGTTTTTTCTCGGAAAACTGACGAGGAAGAAAGGGGTCTTTTCCCTCAGGACGAAAGACGTTTTTATATTTGATAAGAACAATAATTACTCAGGTAAGTATTGCTGTTATGATTCCGATAAACCGGATCCATGCATAAGAGATCACGGTTAAAGAGGCTGTTGCTCGGAAGATGAGCGTAAACGCTAAATTGGTAACTTGCTGAATGCTATTTGTCAGGCCCTGAGAAAAGGTGTCCTGAAACGAAGTAAACATCGTCGTACACAGAGTAATAATATTTACTCCGATGAAATAAAAGGCAAGAATTTTTAGGATATCGGCAGCCAATGGATCCTGAAAATGATTGATAGATAGTCGATCTGCCCCAAGATACATCAGAATAAAAATCAGAATTCCTGTCAACATTTGCATCATGAATGAAGCAATAATTATTCGCCTTGCTTTGGACTTTTCGTTTTTTATTCGAAACTTGGGGACAAAGTACATCATCGCCTCGGTGAGTCCTAGATCGTTGTAAGATGCCAGCATCCCTACAAAACCTAACACACTATAAAAAATTCCTACTTCTGCTACTGAAATAGCATCAGAAAAAAGCATCCTCAGTATATAACCCGAGGGAGCTACAATAAAAGCAAAAAGATAACTTCGAAATCCTTTGGTAATAAGTTTTTTTGAAAGTGTTTCATCTTGGAGTAATTGGGTGTTATGCATAGAGATGGGAACTGCTAAAGGAACATAAATTGTGCATTAGAATTCAGATTTTTCTTTTTTATGATGAAGGATTAAGGGATCAAATGCTGAATAAATGGCTCTGTGTTACCTGCAACAAGAAATTTTAACGCAGGAATAAATTGGATCATCTGTATGTCCGTTCCAATTTGAGGAGCTGTCTGCATAAGATATACCAATTCTGGATCTGAAAGTAATGTATCTCAGAGTTTGAAATTTTTAAGTATTTGTGTTTTTGTAAGAAGAGATGTATCCATATATGCGTATTGCCCCATATCAATATTTATGAGCGAAAGGGTATGGTTTTTTTGATCGTACCGAACTCGCATTCCTCGTGGACTATTGGTCTGAGCATCTCGAATAGGGTATGTATTATTTAAAAGGAAAGGATAAAAAATAATTCCACCTGTTTTTACCTGCGCTTTTGCATAACTATTGAGATGAATTCCTCGTTCTTTCAGTTTTTTTTCACTATTTTTCAGAAAGGATTTTTGGTCATCTGGGTTCCACTTTTCTCCTGCGAGCTGGAGAGCGTGTAGCGAGATATTACCATAGGTAAAATTAAGAGAGATGTTTTCTGCTGGATTCTGAGGATTACTCAGTTCGATATTTGCTAATTTGCGCTCTGGAAATGATTTCAGATTTATATTTCCTAGCTTGATAGTGGTGATGCGATCTATTAGGGAAGAGGTGTTTGCCAGCGTACCTATCAGCTGATATACGGGCATTTTTTCAGGAATATTTGGATATTTTTTCCCATCATATAAATATTGAGAAGGAAGGGTTTGTTCTCCTAGAGAAGGAACTATGGAAATCGGTTGACTGACATATTTTTGTGGGATAATAATCTGATCACTAAAGAAATCAGTAAAAAAACTCAGCATAAAAATCACAAAAGCAACAATTATCGCGGTCCAAAAACCTGTTAATGCTATACGAAATCTAATTTTACGAGGAAGAGCTTTAATGATTTCCCTTTCTTTTTGATAATTCTCTTGCGGTTTTGTGGGTGTTTCGGGAGTTATTGCTGGTTGCTTTGAGAGAAGTGCCATTGGAATGGTATGGGTAAATAAAAAAAACGAGCAATTTAAAAAGCGAAGTATTCACTCCGCTTTTTTAGTTTTTTTATACGTATTATCAAGAGATTTTGCCTCAAGATTTGAATAATTTTTTTATATAATAAAGTTAAATATAAATTCTATAACGGTTTAATTGGAGCAACACATATATATTTACCTGAGTTAGTCTGAGATCTTTTTATAATACATTCATCATATCTACTTTTTTCTTCTAAATAAAAATTTTCAGCTTCTTCTTTTTTCTTCTCTTCAATAAGTCTTTTCTCTTCCTCTTGTTTTGCTATCGTTCCTTTAACTATCTCTTTCAATTCTGATTCTGTATATGTTTTAGAAACCTCTTCTTGCGTATCTTCTACACCTGCAACTTTTTTACATACTGATCTCATTAACTCATTTTTGTGAGTAG
>CAZEFV010000033.1:0-8536 GCA_964511595.1 uncultured Candidatus Peribacteria bacterium | reverse complement strand
ACTCTAATGCGTCATATTCCTTAGTCTCTCGTCTGAAATTATATGTTCGAGAAATCTTTAACTCAGAAGGTGACAAAGTGGATACTGTACAGGGGAAAACATTGGAAAAACAATTTACTAAAATTGGGAATTACTTGGTTAGGCTTACAGTAGAAGATGAGCTAGGACAATCAAATATAGATGTTGTTGATGTTTATGTAAATTCTAGTAAGCCTATTCCTCAGTTTTCTGTGACTTCTACCAATAAGTGGACAGACTCTTCAGAATTTTATTTGGATGCTAATGGAACGACCGATATTGATGTGACAAATGGATATGATTCTCTAGAATATAAGCGAGAATTCTCTAATCCTAATGCTGCAAAAATTGTTTCTACTGAAAATAGTAATCAGCAAGTTATTGTCCAATTTAATGAAATTGGTACTCATACAGTAAAACTTACTGTTACCGATATGTATGGAGAGACCTCAAGTATAGAAAAACAAATTACGGTAAAATCTATATTGAGACCTGAGCTTACAATTACTCCAGGTGCAGTGACGCGATGAAGGACGGTTTCTTTTAAGGTGCAGACGAATTTGCCTATTGTAGGATATACACGAAATTTTGGAGATGGAGAAAATGTCTATAATCAGGATAATGTTATTCAACATGTTTATAAAAAAGTTGGGATTTATAATGTAAGTGTACAGGTTATTGATGAAAAATGACATACCAATACTATTTCTGAAAAGATGTTTATTGGACAAATAGATACCCCTATTACAGCGTTTAAAGTTAAAAATGCGAAAGGGTTTTACCTCCAAACTACCACTGAATGTTCTTTTCAATCTGGTAATGATACCCTCATTTCTCCTGCATATACGGTAGATAGATATCAAAATATTACTATTGATCCAGCTCTTTCTGTGAATGCTCAAGGTACTAATAGCAATTTGGCGTTTTATTTTCGTCCAAAACAGTGAGAGCTCTATCAACAAAATGTGTTTACATCTGTGTTTAATGAAGTAGGTTGTCAGTTTGTAGATCTGACGATTGAGGATAAAAATTTGGGAAAATTAGATACTTCTAGGATATGGTTCAAGGTTACTAATGCATTACCAACTCTAAAAAATATCGTGTTATCTTTCCCTCAATATGGAAATGAAAGTTGAATTTGATTTCAAGTTAATTCCACTCAGAATGTTTTGGATATTACTTCTGATGCAAGTAGTACGTTGATGGTTAAAGCTTCTGCTATGGGAGCACTTGATCCCGATGGCAATATCTCTTATTTTAAATGGTATTATTATCCAAAAGAAAACCCTAATCAGATTATTGAAACGAAAATTACTCCTGGGAATATCCCTTATGCTTTTTTTACCTTACCAAAAATTGCTGGGGAATATATGTTTGGAGTAGCAATGTATGATGATGATAATTCTTATCAGAAATCTGAATCTATTATTGGTAATTGACCAACTATCTTTTTTCCTCAGACAGATAATAACCCTAATATTCCTATTGTGACTTTGAAGTTTGATAAACAGACCGTAGAAGTCTGAGATGAAGTAACTTTTGACGTCATAGCTAAAGTAACCTCTGATAGTGATGATTTTTATGCTCATAGAACGATTCAATATGATTTTGATGGGGATGGAGAATGGGATTTGATTACAACTAAGGATCGTGTTACTCATACTTATACAGTGCCAAATGAACAGTGATATACTCCAAAAGCTGCTGTAATTTATAGATGATTTAAAGGTGTTTCGGAAAATAGAGGAAATACTTTGATTGTAAAAAATGGAGTCAAACCTATTCTGGTTTTTAATACTATTAAAAATATTGCTATTTTTAGAGATTTAAGTATTGGACATCTAATTTATAGACAAATTTGTTTTGATGCAGAATTTTGCTCAGCTGGAGATAGGCAATACTTAAAAACTCATATTGCCCCTACTGCTACTGCAACTTTGCCAGAAGTAGTGAATCCTATTTCACAAAATACGGTTTTTCTCCAGAGGTATCCTACTTATTGATCTCATACTGTTACTCTAAATATTAAATCAAATTTATGAGTTAATGTTGGTAAGGAATTTACGGTTCAACTTTCTAATAATGTGCGTAATGGAAGAATTACTACAGGACTTAACCTTATTACTATTCCAGAAACTTCTTTTAATAATAATGATCCTGAAATTTATGTCTCAGAAGCAATGAATAATAGTGTCCTTTTTTATCTTCATTATGAAGGAAGTGGAAATTGCTTTATAGATACTGATGTCTCATTGGACAGCAATAATGATGGTACTAAAGATAATGACATGGATATTATGTGTAATACGCTTAAATTGTGGGAATATACTCCACAATTTGATAGTATTATAGGAAGAATGTATTTTGATTATAAAGGTAAATTAGTATTTAAAAATTTTTCTGTGAATTTTGAGTCCTATGATGATGATCTAATGGACGAAACTACACAGGCAATCTATAAAGATATTTCAACTTTGTATAATGGAATTGAAGATAGTAATAATGGTAATGCTGATCTAAGAATCTTATTGGATACTTTGAGAAAAAACCTTTTAGATAAAAATCAGACTTCTGCGAATTTAGTTATGATTCAAACGCATTTGAAAGAGAGTGTTGTCTTATTAGATGAAAATCAAAAAGCTCTTTTAGATTCAATTATTGCTAGCCTTTCAACTGCAGAAACAATTGCGGTAATGGGAGGAAATGAATATGAACAGGCAAAAAATGAAATTTTAGCGGGTCTTCCTACAAATCTTAGAGCAGAAGTTCTGGCTTTATTTAATGCTTTTGATGCTGAATCGGACACTTTTGATGATGATCAAAAAAAATCTAGTTTGACGAATATTCTTAATTTTATAGCGAAAAATGCAGAATCTAATGGTATTTCACGTACGGATCTGGATAGCTTTTTCTTAATTCAGTTTTGTAAAATTTTAAACTATTACAATTTAAAAAGTGATCAATGTGCGTCTCTCACTGGAGATCCTAGTTTACCTGATTTTGTTCCTGTTGTTTCTGGAGATGTATCAGAAAGTGCTTGATTGCCTTTCTGGCTTAAGATAATTTTATGGATAATCTTTTGAGGAATTGCTGTAATGGGAGGGGTGGTAGTTTTCTTTGCTATAAGGGCTAAAATGAAAGCTTCCTCAGAGTCAGATGATGAAGAATAACTACCTTAACTCGTAATTTTTATTTGTATAGACAGAGGTGAAGACCTCTGTTTTTGTTCAAATGATTCTTTTTAGTTCTATTTTGCGATTTGTGATTTTTTCTTTTTTGATTTTGACTGGAGAATCATTTAATGATTTGGCGGTAATCGCAACAAGATACGTGTAATTTCCTATTTCTTTTGTCCTGAAATATATATCCTGATTTGAAATGTTTTTAATTTTAAATTGTTTGTTCATTTGATAAATTGCGGCATCATCGCCTCATATTTCTTCTCCATAATAATGAACAAACCATTCACTATGATTATGTCTTTCTAAAATTTCAACGTTTGGATTCATTAATGCGCTTCTAAATAATTGGCTAGTCATTCCACATACTCCTCAATAAAAAAGGAAATTTTTTTCTCCTCTTCCTGTACAATATCAGTCTTGTTTTGCTAATTCTTCATTAGCATTAAATGTCTCTCACGATTTTAGTAAAAGCTTATCAATGCTACGAAGAGCTATAAGATAATTTTGTGTATTACATTTACTCAGTTTGGAAATGTCTTTATCACTGATATAAAAATTAAAATTTTCTATTCAACTCTCTTTTTGAAGTGACGAAAATATAGGCGTTCCTCCATAATAAGTTTGATCTGTTGAAAATGGTTGATATTCTCCTGTAAAAGAAATAATTTTATCTCGAACAAGATCTATATATTTTTTGATGTCAATCTCTCACGAAGAACTGCTTTTTACTTCTGGTGTTATTCAATTAATATATCATTGTGTATTCACGTTTTCGGTGAAAACATGTTTTTCAATATTTCGTTTCTCTTCTCTTTCTAAAAAAATCCCAATGCTTGCTCAGCAGAGGAGTATTCAACAAAGGATGAGAAAACTTTTAGGATGGTGAAACATCTTGTAGATCAAATAAATTTAAGAAAATGCTGGCGACTGTTAGTGGTCCAACTCCACCTGGAACAGGAGTGATTGCTCTGACATAGGGTGCTATGTCTTCAAAATCTACGTCTCCAGTAGCTTTCCCGTTAATGTGTCCAAAACCTGCATCAATGATAATCTGATTTTTATCTTTTTGTATAAAATCTTTTGTTATAAAATGTAAGTCTCCCGTACAAGAAAAGATAATCTCTGTATCTTTACAGGCTTTCGCAATTTCTCCAGGAGAAGTATTTATATCAAATGTTTGCACTTTTGCTCACTGTTTCTCACACTCTTTTGCTAGAGGTTTCCCAATTAAGTTGGACTGCCCAATGACTACTATCCTTCTATTTGTAAAACTTCCTAATTGATAAAATTTTCGTAATTCAAATATTCATCTTACTGTCGCGGGTAATACATGTGGACAGCGTCAAAGTCCGTCTACATCTTTTGATGGAATGATTGCATTGCACAGTTCTGTTTTAAGGTTTTTGAGTATGTCGGGTAAGGGAAGTTGCAGAATAATTCAGATGCAATCCGGATCTTTATTGAGTTTCGATATGATATTTGAGGAGTATTCTCTAATAATTTTGCATTGTAAACCGATATCTTGGGCATATTCTTGTTTGAGTCTCACGTATACTTCACTTGCGGGATCCTCTCCAAAGAAAAGGATTGCAAGATATTTATTTGAATTGAGAAAAACTTCTGACTTTTTGATAATCAGCTTTGTTTTTATCTTTTGAGCAAGAGGAGTTCCTAAAAGTAGTTGCATATTAAGGATATAAATTAGTAATGTTAAATTCTCCTGTGAGTTTGTCTCAATATTTTTTTGAATATCTTATAGAAACGATAATAAGTAATATCCCTAAAACAAGAAACATCATGACTCTACTTATAGCATTGTTTAATCAGAATCGTTTGCTATGCCTCAAATAAGTCTAACGGTGAGTCTGCTTTTGCCATAAAAAGATGTAAATTATTCCGTAGTTGCTGATGATGAGTCTCTAAATGGGAAGAGATCGTCTGATATGCAAGTTTTTCCGTATTGTGGTCGTGGCTTAAATGTCCTAAAATAATGCTATGAGTGCGGGAAGTAATAATCTCTGAAAGATATTCTGCGCATTGTTTATTTGAAAGATGTCCATGATCACTTAAAATACGTTGTTTGTTTGATTCGGGTCTAGATCCATTTTTTAGCATTTCGATATCATGATTGCTTTCGATAAATACGATATTAGAATCTTTTATTTCTTCCACCATTCCTTGTGTAATGCTTCATGTATCTGTAAGACAAGCAATTTTTTTACCTTGATGTTTGAAGGTATAAAATTGAGAACATACAGTATCATGCGAAGTCTTAAATGCTGTCACCTCAATATCTCAGATTATCATAGTTTTTTCAGGATTTAGATATTCTAAATCGTGAGGACTTTCTCGCTTTGTTGTTGTAGAAAAATAGTTAGAATTTAGTGTTTTTTCATTCCCAATAATTTTTGTGCCAAACCTACGGTTTAGTATCCCTGCGGATCTTATGTGATCAATATGTTCGTGACTAATAAAGATGCTATCTATGTCTTCCATGTTTCTTTTGATAGAGGTCAGGCTTGTTTCTATTTTTTTCCCTGATAGTCATGCATCAAGGAGAATCTTTGTAGTTTCTGTCTCAATGTATGTGACATTTCCTGTTGATCAACTTGCGAGTACGGAGATTTTAAGCGACATTCGTATCTAATAGAGTAAAACGCAGTTCAGTGTAGGGATTTTAGTTGTGATTTCAATGAGATTTAATGCTTTGAATTTGACAAAATAGGGGAGTATATCTATAATTTGAAACGGGATTTTATTTTCTCAATTATAATTATTTATGCCATCTGAAAAATTATCTACTACATTTCAAAAACTTTCTTTTTGAGAAAAAAAGAATAAAGTTTTATTGTTGCTTGAGAACATGAAAAACTCTCATTTTATGAACCTTTTTTATGAATCTTATTCACTTCACTCACTACCTTGCACAAGATACATTGTGCAAGGTAGTGAAGGTAATGAGTGGCTTCCTTTCCTTCTCGTTTGTTTTTGTTTTCATTTTGTTCAACTGCCTTTAAAATGATTTATATAATGATTTATATTTTGTTGAGTAAAAAAATCAAACCTTTGAAGATTTGATTCTTTAATTTTCTAATCTAGCATCTCCCATAAGTGCTGTACCAATCTTTTTAAGCATTCTATTACTCTTGTAGTTATTTCCATGAATCCTTTTACTGCGATAATTTCGAATGCTAATATATCATCCAATCCTCTTACCATTTTTACCATAAATTTTTGACTACTTATTTCTAAAGCTACCTCATACGCAGAACTTCCTAAGTCTGTGAAATTTGCATTTACCATTTCCCATTGTACATTTTTCACTCCAAGATCCTGAGCGGTCAGTAAAGAAGCTTGATTCATTCTGCACGAAAATAAGAAATAAAATGTAGTGTTTTTTTGATTACGTCTTTCTTTTATCATTATCTCTTTCAATTGCAAGAGAAAAATCATGTAAATTTTATGGAAAAATTACTTGATTTTTATGGAAGGATTGTTATCTTTTTGTTCAGATTTTTATTGCTTTTGAATATGTAAATGGCTAATCAACCTTTAGAGACTATAGTGAAAATACTTCAAAAGAATCAGAATAAGACTGTTGATTTGTCGGTATTTGAGGGGCGATTACAGTCTGCTTTTACAGAGCCTTTATCTAAAGGAAAAATCTATAAATTGACTCATCAGTTAAAAAATAAGTGATATTTGATGAGTTTGAGAAAAGATGTGTTTTATGTTAAAATGCCTGATAAATCTGTGGATGCTCCGTTTTTGGAGGAAAAATTTTATTGGAATATGCTCAAATCGCATTGTAAACTGTACTGTAATACTAATCGATATATTGGCAATTTGACCGCTTTGGAGTTAAATCTTCATACAAATTGCCTTATCCCTGAGGAAATTATTGTAGTTAATGATAAAAAACAATCTATAGAAACCGTTATTTTTGATAAAAAAATCAATTTTAAAACTTATGAAGTAAAAAAGAAGAATCTCTACTCCTCTTTTGTAAAATTTACTAAAAAACTTAAAATACAAGGATGAACTTTTAATTGTGCTAACCTTGAATTGGCGATTCTGGAGTGTCTCTACTGTCCTACTATTTCCACAAAATCGTATAGCGAAACTTTAATTCTCAAGGCAATTAAAGTTCATCAAAAAATACTTTCATTTGATATGTTTGAAGCGATTCTTTCAACCGGAAAGCATTGCTCCTCTGCTAATAGGTTGATGAAACTTACGCAAAAAAATTTTCCAGACTTTTCGGATCAACTAAAGCAGTTGATTAAAAAATATGGGAATCTGCAATAATTTATTTCCCTGTACTTCCAAATCATCACTCCCCTCTTTCGCTAGGAAATGTCTCAGCAAAATTAGAAAAAAGCTCTGGATTTACTTTATACTCTAGATTTGGTAAATCTGTTGTTCAGAACTTGGATTCCCCTTTGTTGATGTAAAAGTGTGGAAAAAATTCTATCTGTGCTAATCTGGTTTTTTTTTCTACTTTTACTGTTTCAGAGGTGAAGTTGTATAATTGTAGCAAATATTCCCCCCTATAATCACTATCTACGATTGCTACGTGGTTTGCTAACATAAGCCCGATCTTACTCGCTAATGAGCTTCTCGCGTATATTTTTACTCATCGTCACTGGGGTAATACAGTTTTTATTCCTGTTTTTATCTTAGCAATTTGTCAGCTTTTTATTTCAAAACTTTCACTACAAGAGATATCCCAACATGCAGATCATGAGGTTCCTTGAGATGGTAATAACTCTTTTTCATAACTACAAACTAATATTTTAGACATCTTTTGGTAGATTTATTTATATAAAAGAGGAAAAATGCTGATTGATGTTTAATATAAATTTTTTTACTCTAAAGTCAATCTATCTTTGTATTTTTCTGCTTTAAACGTTTCCTATTTGTGAGAGTATCTGTATACTTAGAGCGATACTTTATTTATTGAACAATTCTCATGAAAAAAGTCAGTATTTTCTTTCTTCTTATTATTTTTATGGCTAACTCTGGGCTTGCTTTTGCTCAGTCCTCTAATACTGCAAGCCTTGCGGAAACAACTAGTCAAGCTCTCCTGGGGGTGCAATCGTTAAAAAGTGGAATTGATCAGATTACGCAAGAATTGTTTGCTCTTGATGATGCTGAAAGAGCTAAAAATCCTCAACTAGATGATAGATATAGAGAGGCAAGAGAAGAAATTGTTAGGGTGATTAATAGTATAAACCTTACGACGGAGAAAATTACTTCTTCGATCCAAAAGCTTGCAACTTATCAGGCTCAAATGCAGGCGGGTATTGAAGAATTACAATCTTTGAGAGTTTCTT
>CAZEFV010000032.1:0-8549 GCA_964511595.1 uncultured Candidatus Peribacteria bacterium | reverse complement strand
ATTATGCAATTATACAAAAGGCTCCTCCTTTCCTATTTCCCAAACAACCTCACAGACAGCTCTGTAAACCCCGCTTCAATGTTCATTTCTTTCATTGCTGCTAAAGAATTTTTTTCTATTGTGCATCAAAGACTAATCGAAAATTATAAAATAAACCTTTTTGATGTAGGAATGGACATATTTGATGCGAAAATTACGTTATGAAATGAGGAGAAAAAAAGTTCTCAAAAAAATTTGGACTCATATTACGGATATCTTATTGCCGCAAATTTTAATGGATACACTTTTTATAACGTTTCCAATACTTCAAACGCTCTGACGCTTGTGTCTGCTCTTTTTTTACAAGAAGTGTTCGAAGAGAAAGAACATCAACTTTTTATCGATTGTTTATATGCATTTTACCTGATCAGTTTTCTCTTTGCAGGAAAGATTAAAGTCTTTCCAAACAAATCACCTAAAGAAGATTTCAATCGATTTTTAGAGGTGTTCTTCTCTTTTTATGAATTAGTAATCACTCAGCTTGGACATAAAACAACTTCAACCCAATTTCAAAAATTAAAAAAAAAATTGATTAGTAAGTTAGAAATTTTTTTCATGATGTTTCACTACAATAAACGCATCAATAAATATTTCGACACCTTAAAAGAGCCAAAAGAGTTTTTTAATCGGCTATTTAATAGCGCTCGATCTCCCAGCCAAAAAATATTTTTCGCAAAATATGAAACATCAAAACATCATACATCATTTTCTCAGGTTGAGGAAGAAATGCTTTTTGACGTAGCTCCAGGAGACATTTTGCTAAAGTATCTATTTTTAGGAAACAATCCCCACGAGCTTACATCGACACTTATTGCCTGAATGTACGACAAGAAAAAAATCCAAAAAATATTGACTCAACTCATCACCAATGAATCAAAATTAAACGAACTTTTAGAAGAAATTATCAATCCCAAACAATTCAAAGAAGGATATTTTGATGGAATCAGAAAATTTATAGATACCACATATCAACAAATTAAACAAGAAGATGAAGAAGCGCTTGATGAATTTCATGAGATGATTTCAGAAATTGGAGAGGGAGAGGAGATGCCAATTGATAACCTGAAAATTCCAAAACGAATCAAAAAAGAGTCAAAAATTTTAGAGCAACTTCTTAATTTTTACATTACATTTACGGGAGGGCTTACCGCGAATAGAGGAGATAGTTTTTATATCAGATTTTTCAAACCCCTTCTCATCCAAACCATACAAAATGAAATTGTCTCAAAAATCTCAAAAAACAGCTCAAAAAAACTGTATGATATCCAGCAACAATATTACTTACAAAATTTACAATATTACGCAAAAACACATAAAAATATTAGAAAAGGAAATAGCCAAGAAATACAAGAAAAAAGAAAAATAGAAGCAGAAACTTCTTCATTCACATTCGAACTAAACAAACAAGAAAATACTCTCATACTCCTACAAGATATCAATCCAAAACTTTGTAAATTATATCTGAAAAATACCCATCTCCTCAAACAGTTCCAGAAGCAGTTCGGTGAAAAAATATCTATCATGATCAAGCAAAACAAAACTGAATTTATTAAAAATTTCTATACACCATTTTTCGAAAAATGTGAAAATAAAGAACATATTCTATCTTTATTAACAAATGCAATTACAAACCAAGAACTAATGCGTTTAAAAGATCATCTATATACATTTGATTATCGATTGTTAGAATCCTTCATCAGTAAAATATATACAAAAAATCTCAACAAAGAATATAATGAATTAGCATTATTAAATATCATAGCCACCAGCAAAGAGAATCTATTAGGAGTGGTTTTACGATATTATTTTATGGATCAGCAAAATAGTCAAGAGAAAACGCCAATTGATTTATCAGCTTTTTTTCACCTACTTATTTTAGAAATTTTTGGGATAGATGCAAAACAATGACCTACTATCGAGGAAATTATACAACAACTTATCAGAGAAAATGAACAAATTTTGAAATTTTTTATTGATTTTGACGATAACAAAGATTTTTTAACTCTTTTACGAGAAAATCGAAATAGTTTTACTCAAAAACAGAAAAAAAAAGCTGCGACATTTTCTGTAGAAGACGTATTACGAATGAGAGGAGTTTTACAACATATTACTTACTACAATAAAAGGTTTCTTATCCCATAATCGCATCCTGATGATTTGCATATTGTGCCAATAAACACAAAATTCCAATTAACGTCAACACAACTTGTATAAGCCAAACTTTCATTACAATAGTATATTCAGCTATTCATTTATATTCCAGATAATGATGAAATGGAGCCATAGGGAATAGCTTACGTTTGAAAGTTTTTTTCCACCCCATTTGCAAAGCACTACTAAGTAATTCAATAATAAAAAAACAAAAAACAACCATAAAAGGCAGAAATATACCAGTTCTCATATTGAGCAAATATAAAGTAGAAGCTATCAATCCCCCAAGTGCAAAGGCGCCACTATCTCACATAAAAACTTTTGCAGGTTTGACATTAAAAAACAAAAACGCTCACAAAACAGAAACAACAACTCATAAAACAGTAGCCGCAATGTACGTTCCATTAAGTAACGTAGCAATAATAAACATCAACAAAATAGCTGCATTCAATCCTCCAGCTAAACCATCCAAACCATCAGTGATATTTATTGCATTAACAATCGCAATCGTTCAAAAAAACGTCAAAATTGGGAATAATATCCCAATAGAGACCTGTCATGCAAATGGCCAAAGATTAATATAATCTACCCCCAATTTCACATAAAACCAATAGGAAATAAATCCTGAAAAAAGAATCAATCAAAACATTTTACCTCTAATGCTCAATCATTTTACCTTCCCTACATTTTTGATATTCAGAATATCATCAATCAATCCAATCAGTCCCATACTAAAAAACCCAAAAAGGATAATATAAGTTTCTTGCTGATTCCATAATGAGTACGTAATTATCCCCACCTTTTGTAACACTATAGAAATCAAAACCATTACCAATAATACCAAAAGAAACAATCCTCCACCCATAGTAGGAGTTCCCGCTTTTTCAGCATGTAACTGAGTAAAGATTTCAGCTTTTTCTCCTGTTGCAGTTGTCTCACGTATTGTTTTTCCCATTTTCCACCTTTGTAACAAGCGAATATATCGAGGATAAATAATTAAAGTCAATATAAACGAAATCAACGTAAATAACAAGATCTGACCTAAATAATTTAACATTACCATAAAAAAAAGATAAAAATCTGAAACTACAAGCTATATTTTCATATTAAGTTACAATAAGTATTTAAACATCAAGAAAAGTCTGAATTTTTTGTTGATACACTTCCTTTGGAGCAAAACCAAGCATGGTTTCCAATTTTTCCCCATCTCTAAAAAACATCACTGTAGGAATGCTCATAATCGCATATTCAGCAGCTAAATCAGAATTATCATCAACATTTACTTTTAGGATTCTGAACCCATTTTCTGAAAACTCATTCGATAGATCCTCCATAATAGGAGCGAGCATTTGACAAGGTCCACACCAAGTAGCATAAAAATCTACCAAAACTAAACCATGAGAAATTTCTGAGATAAATTGATCTTTTGAAGTAATTTCAATCATAATATATGTATTTAAAGAATAAAACTGTTTAAAAAATAACGGTAAATGTCCTTAAAATAGATTCAACAATTGTAGGCTTTTGTGTAAATAATTGCACTTCATAGCTTCAATTTTTTCCTTTCGTCGTAATAGAATAGTAACGATCAGCTATCAAATTAGGAAAAGAAAATTGGTATTCCAAATAAGGGAAGATATATCCTGATGAAGAACCAGGGATGGACTCAGAATATAAAGGATTAATCAACGACAATCTAAATAAGATACCAGTCAATGTATTAGAACTAAGAAAATCTGTAAAAGAACCATTAAAAATCCAAAGATCTTCAGATTTTTCTACTATTCCTGTCAAACGAGCATCTCTAGATTTCAAAGTGCCCCAAGAATCTAAAACAAAGGGAGAAGATGCTGCTCAAAATTCCATAATTTGTGCTGCATTAATACGGCTTTCTAACAAGCGAGAATCTTGAAAATAATCTCCTGTATTCCAAGTCGACATCACCTGTAAAGAGCGTCCATCAGCGCCTTCTTTCCTAAAAGATCGATCAACAATAGGATCATCATTATACACTCCTCAACCTAAAGTTCTCGCATTCGTTGCATCCAACGGGCCAAAACAATATACTCCACCTGGAGAGCATGTTTTAGAAAAAGAATTATAAGTCCCTGCCTTCAAAATATAAGGCAATTGCACCTTCCCTGTAAATGAAGTAATAGTATTTTTTACAATAGTTCACAAAGCATAAGGGTTATTGTTTCAAGAATCCAACATAAACGTAAAGTTTTCTGCATCTGCATAATCCAACCTGTTAAAATCCAAACGATTTCCTGAAGCAAGCATCCAATCAATATTTCCCTGACCAGGAGCAGGAATTGTTTTCGTCCTTGAGTGTATTTCCCAAAAGATTCCTCACCTTTCATCCGAAGAAAGAAAAGAAAAATCTGATGAAGGCCTCCGATCTCATGGAGACAAAACTCCATAAGGAATACTTCCAAGTCGCCCTCCAGACCCTTCATATCATGGGCTTCTATATCTTAATACTAATTCTGCTCTCTCTAATCCAGAAACTGCAGAATAATACGCTTTGTTATATTGATGAATATCCGTAAAATTAACCAAAAATGCAGTAAAATTAGAGTACATCGCTCCTAACAACGCACTCGCTATAAAAAGTAAAAGGATTACAATCGCAATAACCATTTTCAACTAATGTTAAGGTAAACTATTGATCAATATTTGGTGCTCCACAGCAAGGGCAATATTCATACGAATTCACATAAAATTCACTACATTCACGACAAGGATGTTGTAAAGTTTCTCCACATTTAGTACAACAACGATGTTCCACAGGTTGCATATCTCCACAATTTTCACAGAAGCATCACTTTAGTTCAATCACGTCTCTCCAAATAGTTTTATCCCATTTCCAACCACGCGGTCTCAATGCAAAGTATAATGGCAATCAAAAAACAGGCGTCAGAGCAACAATCATTACCACAGCTAAAAATTGAAACGGCAAGCTTTCACTCCTTGCATTTGCATCTTTTATAACCCAAATCAATGAAGCTAACCAAAAAAAACACATCACAATCATTCAAATAATTCGAAGATCAGCTACCACTCATCTTCCCACAAAAGCCTCCACATTATCTACAATTCCAGTAGCCATTATTCATGTTTCGATCGGGTACATGAAGTAAATTTATAAAATAAAAACCAAAAACAACACAAAAAAGAAATACAAATCAGATTTCTTAAACCTTTTTGTACAAGTTTTAAGGATAAATTCAAGAGAAAAATATTAACTAAATTTCCCCTTGAAACTATCGACCAAATTTATATACTCAAAAAACAGCATTTACTGCGGAGTAGAGAAACGGTATCTCGTCGGGCTCATAACCCGAAGGTAGGTGGTTCGACTCCATCCTCCGCAACCAAAAAATGGGGAATCGTCTAATGGTAGGACACCGGACTTTGACTCCGTTTATCCAGGTTCGAATCCTGGTTCCCCAGTAATAAACTCATAAGAAACGTTCCGCCGAGGTGATGGAACTGGTAGACATGCTTGGCTTAGAACCAAGTGCTGCAAGGCGTGCAGGTTCAAGTCCTGTCCTCGGTACAGAAGAAATTATGAGCTAAAAACCATAAAAAAAATAAAAAAGTTTGAAGAAAATTCAGACTTTTTTATTATTTTTCGAAAAAAAAGCAAAAAGCATTGATGAAAAGCAACAAATCTATAAAAACCAATACAATTTTTTCAAAAAAATAGACTTTTTTTCAAACCATTATTGACTTTTAATTGAAAATATGTATTATGAAAACATACAACAAAATAGCTAAACTAATTAATCTAACAAAATAAAGGTGAGAAAATGAAAAATTACCAATTTAACAATCGATTATGGATCTGTACATCTCTCAAACACGGACTTCCAGTAATCGCATACAAAGCAATAAATGGAGAAACAATACGTGTAAAGAAGTAGGTAAAGCTATCATTAATGAGAAAATCAGTGAGAAGCAAAAAGAGTTATTACAAGAAAAAGCAATACGTTTAATTGAACAGTCTTATTCAGACAAAACATGTAAAGAAAACGCGATATTGGACATTAATAATCCTATATTCACAGAGACTACACTATAACAATTTAAAGTAGCAAAATAATTATATCATTTTGCTGCTTTTTTTCAAATCAAAAAACAGTTCCTCTTGAAAAAAACTCGACAATATCTACTTATAATAAATAATGCTACTCCTAAACTACCTTCAGACTCATCACCATCTTTCTCGCCGCACGATCACCAATTTGATCAAAGAAAAAAAAATTCTGATCAATAATTTTCCTGTCGAATCATTTAAAATGACTATCAGGATCAGCGATATCATCACTATAATAAACGGATCAAAATCATCATCTCATACAATCTCACAAAATACATTTCAAACACAAAATAGCCAAGAGATGCTCCTCTTTAATAAACCTGTTGGTTATACGGTTTCCAAATCAGATCCCCACAATCCCACAATTTATCAGCTTTTACCATCAGAATTTCAGCATCGATATTACATTGGCAGACTCGACAAAGATTCTCGCTGACTCGTCCTCCTCACACCAGATCCCCAGCTCGTTCACGAATACGAACATCCGAGCAAACAAATAATCAAACAATACCTCGTTATCATAGACAAATCCCTTTCTCCAACACAATTAAAACAGACAAAAACCTGAATCCTTTCACCAAACGATTTTGGTATCAAAGAAACCCTAAAATTCAAAGAAATTAGCAAATTTCCCTGATCAGGGAAAGAGCAAAAATTTCTTGTCAAACTCAACGAAGGAAAGAAACGCCACATCCGTAGAGTATTTTCAGCACTCGGCACAAAAGTTCTCGATCTTCAGAGGATTAGTGAAGGAACTTTCACTCTTGGAGATATTACAGAAGGGAAACGAACAATAAAAAAAACCTTTTAGTAAAGAAGGTAGAAACTAAAAGGTCAAAAAATAGAGCCAAACAAACAATTTGAAACAATTATATGACAAATAACACGATAACCAAAAAACACAAAAAATCAAGAGGAAAATATCCACTTTATATCTGAGCAATTCCGTCAATGCAAAAAAACAGCTCCAAAATCAATGAAAAAACAGCGTTTTTTTTCTTATGATTGATAATCATTTGAGGATTAATCCTCCTTTTTTACCCAAAAAACTTGACAACTGAGCAACCACTCCTCTGCTGTGGGAATATCTGTTTTAAAATAGAAATAGCGAAAACTCCAAAAGAAAAAGAAATCTGACTTATGTATCGCAAGCATCTCACAGATGATGCTGGAATGTTATTTATTTTTGACAGCACTGACTATCATACCTTTCGGATGAAAAACACTCTTATCCCGCTAGACATGATACGACTAGATAGAGAATTAAAAATCGTAGATATCCAATCAGCCTTTCCTTGCGAAACTCCAAATCAAGAAAATTGCCCTATTTATAAACCTACACAAAAATCCCAATATGTCCTAGAAATCAATCAATGAATAACAGAAAAAAACACCCTACAGCCAGGCGTAGAGTGTAATTTTTCAGAAATATAATTTACAATTTACTATTTGTATTTTTCCTTCAATTTAGCAATTTTTTCAGCCTTTTCCACTAATTTTTTAGCTTCTCTTTCAGCTTTCAATTCCTCTTTAGTCTTTTCTTCTGTTGCATCTACTGCACCTCCTTCCACAGATGCTGCCACTTCTGCATCTTTAGCATCTTTTCCACTAAGTTCTCCAATAATTTTAACTACAATTTCCCTTTTCAGATCATTATAAGCAAAGGCAACCGTAAACACACCAGCGCTCGTTAATTTTTTCTTCAATTTAAAGAAATGTGGTTCAATTTCGATTCCATAGATTTCTTTGATAGCATGTACGATATCATTAGCATCTACTTTCGCATACAAAGTATGATCTTTGTTTGCTTTTCTCGTCAAAGTGATACCGTCATCATTAGTAATTTTTGTAAAAAGATCTTCAAAATTTGTTGCTTTTTTAGCTCTAGACGCTTTTGCAGCCTCCATTTTTTGCCTGTAATCATTTTTTGCAGCAGCATCAGCCAAGACTGCAATTCCTTTTGGTAAAAGCACATTTCTTGCAAAAATGGGTTTTACTCTCACTATTTCATATTTTTCTCCAAGATATTTATCACTCTGGAGCAAAATCACCTCAATAGTCCTGTTTATAGCACTTCTTCTCGCCATAATTATAGATAAAAAAGAAATAAAAGTCTGTTCTTTATCAGATAGAAAGACTATATTTTTTTCCTCATCAATTGCAAGAGATTTTTATTTTATAAACAACAGATTAAAACTGATATATCGATAGAAAATAACAGAAAATACTTAATATAAAAATGTCAATAAGACTA
>CAZEFV010000031.1:5512-8581 GCA_964511595.1 uncultured Candidatus Peribacteria bacterium | reverse complement strand
GAGGTACTTTTGAGTGCATCAAAAAAATTGCCAGTAAAGGCGAGAGTTGTTGCAAAAGGTGATGTTAGATAATTAAGTTCTATATGAAGAGGCAGAGACGCCTCTTTTTTTGAAAAGTTCCGCTTTGTATCGATATTTTTTTGGTTTTAAAGAAGTAAAAAAGAGCTGATGGGACTTTCCTCCATCTTGCTCTTTTTTTTGTTCTTATTTTACGCTATATTTTCTTTTTGCGCTGGATCTGACATAGCTACAAAATTTCTTCGAGTTTTTTGTACTTCTTTGTTATACATTTCTTCAATAAAATCTCTTTTTTCTTTTGGAGATAAAGCTAATCGCTCTTCATCACTGATTGCTGTATGATTTCGTCTTACCTTTCCATTACTTTTATAAAAAATTTGTTCTTGAGGGTTTTTTGCTGCTAAATCGAATCCTTTGATTGTAGTTTCTACCCCGTGTCATAAAAGTTTTGCTGTAAAAATTTTTGCATTGTCTTTTAGTGCGTCTCCGCGTACATAATCTATACCTTCTTGTAGTCCTAAATTTCTGGCTACATCGATAGACATTACCGTTGGATTGTTATGTCTATTAGCTCTATTTTCTAATTGTTTCTCTGTAAAAATAGGACTTGTTTCTGATTTGTTTTTCTCTTTTGATGCTATTTGTTCGATAGGTTTAGATGATTTTTCTACTGTAGTATCCTGCTGTTCTTTCTCTTCATTTAAAATGCTTGGTAAAAATGTTTCACTTTTTACTCCATTGATTACGACATTCTGAGGAATATAGAGTGATGCAATCATAGTAAAAACCATTTTATCCACAGGTGAATTTTCTTTTTCATCTTCACTTTCTTTTAATTTTTCTAAATAACTCTCTTTTTTTAAGAGGTCTTTGGCAATAAAGTTGATATATTCATCTACAACTTTTTCCTTTTTCTCTTCTAAAAGACTGATTTTCTCTGGATCTAAAATATAAGAAGTCACATTTTTCCCTTCTTCTTTTTTTGTTTCTTTTTTGATAAATTCTTGTCCTATTTTCCCCATAGATGCGAGGACGTTAGGACTAAACTGATTTACATCTCCATGTTTTATTAAAGCATCTTTTAATAGAGGTACATCAATATCAAAGAGAGGTTTGTTCTCTTTATTTAGTGCTTTCCCCAGTAAATACTGTAAATTTTCTTCGTCTATTTTCTCTTTTCCTTTTTCAGCTTTTTTTTCTTGTTTGGCATTTTTTGCTGATTGTGCAGTCTGATAAGAAGTAAAACTTTCTTGTATAGTGGTCTTTTTTTTACTATCAATATTTTCGATTTTCCCAGCAGATCGTTTTTTGACAAGTCCATCAATTCCTCCGTTATATCCCATAAATAATGCTCATAGAGAAAGTAGCCATTTTATAGGAGAGTCTTCTTTTAAACTACTGGTGATATCGAAATTATTTTTTTCTGTTCGATCTAATAAGGAAAAAATGTCTTTTTCTATTTTATTTCCTACATAAATATTTTTTTCTAATTTTTGCATGAAAGCGATCGTTTCATGGACTTTTTCTGGTTTCACGTTGATGTTGAGATTGCCAATAATTCCTTTTATTTTAGTACGTTCCTCTGCAGTCAGATTTATTTTTTCATTTTCTTTTTCATTTTCTTGTTTTTTATCTGGCGTTTTTTGCGTAAATTCTAGTCCTACGTCAGTCATTTTTAGTTTTTGGATATTTTTTTCTTCCGCTCGGGCAGGATGATTAAGATATTTTTCTAAGAAAGTTAGAGGATTCTCCAAAACTTCTGCGGTCTCATCTTTTGCAATCGCATTGCAAATTTCTGTTTGATGCTCTCCAAGATAATTCATTGCAGACATTAAATTTCTTGCAGTTTTTATATTTCCTACTTTTCCTGAAATTATGCTATTAAACATGCCAAAAATTTCGTTCATATTTTCAATTAATCCTCCTCCTATATTGTTTTTTGTGTTGGAGTTTTTTTCTTCTGCTAATTTTTTCGTCGACTCTATCAGGTATCGTTCAGAACCAGCTACGATTACGTTTTTTATCATTGCATCTAGTTTTGGTTTGATCAGTTCATCGAATTTTGGATTTTTTTGTCTTTCCGCTCTGAATTGGTTATGGATATATTTAGAAAGTGAGTTATTTATGCTTGTCATAATGTTTTGTAGTCTTACATTTGGCGTCTCTCCGTATACCTTAAAAGAAGGATCTGCTAGGATTTTTTTTAGACTTTCTGCTGTGGTAGTGCCGTACAAAAGTTGAAAAGTTAAAGGCTCTTGGGTATTGATTACCTTTTCTTGAAACTCTTTTGTTTCCTGTGAAAGCTGTTTTTGAGCGGCTTCTATATCTATATCTTTTTTTGCTATTTTGGTTTGTTCTTCATAAGCGTTATCCATTGATTCCATTTTTTCGTGGTTATTGGTTTCGTTTTCACCTCTGGTTAACATGGTACTTTTCTTTTCTACTCCATTGTCTTTAGATGTTAGTCCTCCAGTGTAATTTCCTTGATTATCCATTGAATATTTTCATAAAAAATAAAAATCAGAATATATAGCTAAAGTTTACTTACAATGGTGAGAAAAAGCAAATTTTTTACCTTTTTCTATGATTTTTCCTTGATTTGCGTAGGGGAAAATTTATTATCTAATGCTGATTCTTACCTACTCATACATTTCTTGGGTTGTCAGTATTTTCTCTTTTTTATGCTGATTTTTTTTCTTTTTTGACCTCTTAGAAGTTTTTTTCTTAAGATGTTTTTTTATTTACCTTAGTATAAATCATTTGCTATTATTTGCTATTTTGCTACTATGTAGGGGTATTTATCTTATTTACACTTATGACGATATGTTGTTTTTTGAAGGCATTATAACGGTTTTACTTGCGATAGCGGGGATTATGCTTTTTAGAAAATTGAAAATCCTCGACAAACCAGGGAATGATCTGAAAAATACGAGAGAACCTGTACCTACTCTCCAAGGAGTATTTGTCTATTTGATTACCTTGGTATTGTTTGTCTTGTTTCATCCAGATTTTTTTTCCTCTTCTTTAGCTTTAGGTTTTTTAGTAGGGGGG
>CAZEFV010000031.1:0-5422 GCA_964511595.1 uncultured Candidatus Peribacteria bacterium | reverse complement strand
AAAATTCCTCCTTGGTCTAGGTTTTTAGTACAGATGGGTGCTTCTGTTTTGGCATTATATTTGAGTGGAATTTCTCAATATGAGTTGATTATTTTTTCTCAGGTATTTATCTTGCCTAATTGGCTGCTTTATCTTGCTTTTGCGTGCTGGTCGGTGTTTGTGATCAATGCGGTCAATTGGATTGATGGTGTGTATGCTCAGGGGAATGGAATCCTTACGATAGGTTTTTTTACGATTTTTGCTCTGATTCAGTGGGTAGTTTTTCCCTCGTATACGGAATTTAATAATCTAGAAACGCTTCTTTTTGTAAAAGATTTGGCTTTGATGCTCAGTTTTATTTCTCTGGTGTATACGATTATCGAATATAAGCCGTTTGCGCTGATTCGTGATGTGGGGACGATGTTTTTGGCTTTTGGGCTGGCGTATCTGTCGGTCATAGGAGGGACGAAAATCTGAACAGTGATTGTTGCATTGTCGTTGGTGGTGTTTGATGCGATTTGGGTCGGATTGTATAGGGTGTTTGTGATGAAAAAAAATCCTATGAAAGGAGATTATACTCATGTACATCATCGTCTATGGAGACTTGGGTGGACGAGAGGTGAGGTAAGAGCGTTTGTGTGGATATTTTCTATTTTGATGATGATTCTGATGCTGATGCAGGGTGCTGATAGATTGAATAAAATTATTATTTTTGTGATGATGGCGTTATTGTTTTTTGGCGTGAATAGTTATCTGTTTATCGTCAAAAAGATGCCGTGTGGACTTGATAAAAACAAAGAAGAATAAGAAAAAAGGCTGAAAGGGGTTTCCTTTCAGTCTTTAAAAGTTTTTTCCACTAATTCTCGTTATCTTAGTCCTAATCACCAGGTTCTCGATCATCTTCGTCAGAATTATTTGTGGCATTTTCATATTCTTCCTTTTGTATCTTTCTACAATCCCAATCTTTGGGAATTAGTTTTTCTACCTCTTCCCATGAGGCTCCCTCTTTTAACGTTTCACTAATTTTACCATATTGATCATAATATTGACTTCCTTGTATCTCATAATATTTATGATTTGTCTTTATGAAGATGATTACATCACCTCCGTCTCCTTCAATGTAGTAAAAATTTTTAATAACTTCTTTTTTCATTTTTTCCCAAATTTAATTAATATTTGTTGGAATTATTTATACTTTTATTATAGCGATTTTCTGTTAAAAGTCAATAGCAATATTTCCGCTTATTACCTTCCTTTTTTGCATTCAGCTTTTTTTTCTTTTACTCTAAATTTGACGATCTTGGCGATAAGTGGAAAGGGGATTCTCTGATCCAGAGGGAATTGGATAGCTCCTTTTGAGGTTTTGTAGCTGGATAGTTCTTTTTGAAACTGATGGATCCCTGATGGAGTAGGATAAAATCCGATATGATTTTTAAAGGCCGCAAAATGTACGAGGTTTCCTCCAAAAACGAAAGTAGGCATTCCATATTTTATCGCCTCTTCTGCTTGTGGAGCTGCTTGTTTGATAGTTTTTCTGATTTTTTGTAAAATTATTTGGATTGCGTGTGGGAATCCCTTGATATAGAGGTCAATATTTGTAGCTGATGTTTCCGCTTTCATGGTGTGCTAATTGTATAGTACGACGAAAAGGTTTAGATAACTTGCTAATAATAGTCGTGAAATGTAGGGAATAGTCAGAAAAAAGCTGATTTTGTTTTTGGTATAAGTAGAGATCATGTAGTAGATGACTACGAGATCTAAGAGTATGATGAGCGCCAATCCTCCTAGGGCGTTATGTAGGTGGAAAAATACCAAACATCGCAAAAAGTTGAGTATCAGATGGATGATGAAGAGTATGAGAGGTATTTTTGCTTCTTTTTGTTTTTTTGCTCGTAAAAGCCCTATAGAAATTGAAGTGCATAAGTAGATGATACTCCATGCGATGGGGAAGATATAATTTGGTGGCGTGATACTAGATTTATTTAGGAGAGGGTATCGAGAGATGATATCGTCGCTTTGGATATACTGAGAGAGAAATCCTACTCCAAATGAGGCGATAAGTGCGATAATAATGCAAAGTAATGTTTTGTAATTTTGTTTCATGGTATGTTTTTGAGGAGATAAAAATTATTGGATAATACTGTATTGTGGCAGAATAGCAAGTAAAAAAGAAAGAATTGCTTTTTATTTTATTCTTCTTTCTTGAGAAGATGCTTTTTGTCACTAAAATAGTACTATCAAAAAAACTTACCCTCATTTGCATGATGATAAGTTTTTTTATTATTTCTGACAAGTGTCTTAAGCGTCTTTCTCTTCTAGCATTTCAGCTACTTCAGCCAAATTTTTCTTTTTAGCTGGTGCTTTCTCTGCTTTTGTCTCGGCAGCTTTTTCTACGTTTTCATCGATTCCTTTCATAGAAAGTCCGATTTTCCTACGTTGTGTGTCGAGTAAGATCAGCTTTACTTTTACTTTTTGTCCGATTTTTACTACTTCATTAGGGTTGTTTACAGATTTTTCAGAAAGTTCACTGAGGTGTACAAGTCCGTTGATATCGTCAAATACACGCACGAATACTCCATAAGGAACGAATCTTACTACTGTTCCTTCAAAGATATCTCCTACATGACATTTTTCTGGTAACTCTGACCAAGGATCTCCTTTGAGCTGTTTTGCAGAGAGACTGATCTTTCCGTTTTCGAATCCGATAATCTTTACCTGCATTTTGTCTCCGATTTTTCCTAATCCTTCGATATCGTTTACGTGTCCATACGTAAGCTCTGAAATATGTACCAATCCTTCTACTGTTCCTCCGATAGTAACGAATAATCCATAAGAAGATAATCCTGATACTACTCCGTCAAAGATTTTTCCTACTTCGAGTTCTGCAAGTACTTTTTCTTTTTCTTCTCTAAGGGCTTCTCTCTCAGACATAATAATTCTGCGTTCTTCTTCGTCGATATTTATTACTCTTACTTTGATTTCTTCTCCTACGAGAGCTAATAATTTGTCAAAGATTACTTCTTGATCTCCATCTTCTACTCTAGGGTAGTGGATAGGAGCGAGCTGAGATAGAGGGATAAATCCTTTGATTCCGTGCATATCGATCAGTAACCCTCCAAGGTTTGCTTCGGTAGGTACTACCGTAATGATCGTATCTTTTTCGAATTGATCGATTACAGATTTTCGTACGTCGTACTGGAGTAATCTTGTGACTGATACGATATAATATCCGTCTTCATGTCTAACATTTGGATTGATGATTTCGAGTTCTAGTGTAGTTCCTGGAGCGAGATTTACTTCAGATTTTTTTAACTCTTTTGCCTCTTTTGAGAGGATAATCCCTGTAAATGCACCTTCTTCACAGTCTACTAAGACTCCATTCTCTATTTCTTTAAGGATGGTTCCTTTTACTTTTTGCCCTTCTTTTATCAAAGGCACGTCGAATTGGCTTGTAAAAGCCGCGTTTTTCTTAACCATTAGGAAATAAAACGTTAAATAAATAAAAAAAGCTGATTACCATTTGTGTTTATACTTTTAGTCCTGTTTTTTTTGAAATTTCCGTATAAGATTCAAGGTTTGTAGATTTGAGATATTTCAAAAATCTTCTTCTCCTTGCTACTTTTTGTAGCAATGATCTTTTAGCGTCAAAATCTTTTTTGTTTTTTGCCACATGTTCCTGCAACATGGTGATTTGCTCAGTAAGATTCGCAATCTGTGCTTCAGGAGATCCTGTGTCTTTGTCGTGTCTTTGCAGAGAAAGACTTACTTTTTTTTCAGCCATTACAAAAATTATAATTAAAGAGATAAAAAAGGTAGACATTCACTAACAGATGGCTAATCCGTTATAAGTGATGCTACTGATAGTATAGTAAAGTCTCCAATGATTACAAGAGATTTTTTTGGTTTTTTTATCAAAAAAAGACTGAAGTTGGGTTGCAATTCAGTCTTTTATGGTTGTTTTAGATAAATGAAAAAGTCTCTAATAAACATTGAATATAAGCACATATATTATTTTCTTTTTTCAAAACTATTATGCACATCCATCCGTTGGTATCTTTTTCGCCTTTGATGGTAAAATCATATGAGAGATTTTCTGTTGCTTTTATAATATCTCCTTCTATAAAATTTGTTGAATAACGAGGAGCTATTCCCCACTTGGACATTATTGTCTCACTATTTAAATTAGTTATATCGTTTAGGATTTTTACCAATTCTGCTTTGTCTAATAGTTTAAACAGACTATTTTTCTTTCCTCGGAAATAACATTTCCCGCGAATTACTATTTCATTTTTTTTTTGAGTGATTTGAACTTGTCCAGGAAGGATTCTCCCGATTTGTTCTTTTATTGTTATCTCTTCTTTTCTCATTTTTTCTCCTTTTATTGAAATCTTATGGTTTCAGAGAGCTCTGTGTTTCCACAGGTTAATTCAATGATTCTCATGTTTCTTTTTTTGTTTCCTTTTATTTTGATAGTATAAGGTCTCCCTTTAATTAATTCTTCTGTCAGCGTATAAGTGTTTTTTTTACTAAGATTTAACATTATCTCATCATTGATATTCTCGCTTTTTAAAAATATGCTTTCAAATCCTTTTAGTACTAGATCTAGTTCTATATGCCCTTTTACACTTGCTACATTTGTGAATGTTATTTCTCCGATAAATAGTAGATTACGCCCTTTGTTTTCCTGAATTTGATATTTTTTATCGAGTTGAAAATGAGGAAAGTTCGAGAAGACTTGCTCTACTAATTCTCTTAATTTTTTTGTTCTTTTTTTCATTTTTCTTCCTTTATATCTTTGTTATAATATATTTTGACTTATATTTCCATAATACTGAAAAGTTCTTACAAGTCAAGAGTTTTTTAGTCTTTTTTCTTGAATAGTTGTTGAAGTGGATTGCTTCGCTTTTTCTCGCTAAAATCCTTCGGAGAGATACTTTTTTCTAGTGCCAAAAGTACTATTATTTGAGCTTTACTTGATTTTATGTGTCGAGAAGATAGTATTGAGTCAGTTTTTTTTATCTTATTTGGTTATCATTGATGTTTTCATCACAAAAACAGGCTTCTCTTTCATGACAGGAAAATAATATACATGAAATCCTACTTTATACGACTCCTAATGGGGGAGTGAGTGTGGAGGCGGTATTGTTTGAAGAAAATATTCGACTTTCTCAAAAGAGGATGGCGGAGCTTTTTGGTGTGACTCCTCAGAGTATTACCATTCATATAAAAAACATTTTTGATAATGGAGAACTTGATTTTCATTCAACTTGTAAAGAAATTTTACAAGTTCAAAAAGAAGGCGTGAGGGAAGTAAAAAGAAGTATAGAGTTTTATAATTTAGATGTAATTATTGCAGTTGGATATCGTGTTAATTCTTTACAGGCGACGCATTTTCGTATTTGGGCGACTAGGAAATTAAAAGATTATTTAATCAATGGTTATC
>CAZEFV010000030.1:260-8741 GCA_964511595.1 uncultured Candidatus Peribacteria bacterium | reverse complement strand
CCATCTACTTCAAAAATCTCCACTCCATCTTCATCAGAAAAGATCATTTCTCTCTGATCCTGCACTCCACTCATCGGAAGAGGAGATTTTACAGATTTTGAAATCTGTACTTTACCACCTTGTTTACTCGCTTCTTGGAGTTTTTTTATAAGTTCAGGGTCATCTTTTGCCATAGCCAAAAATTGCTCTTGCATCTGTTTAAACTCAGCAACCTTAGTATAATCAATTCCCATAAGCATTCTTGTAGTATCCGTCTTAATATTTGCAAGTAAGTCCTGAAATTTCTCAAAACTCTCTTTTTTATATACTACCAACGGATCCATCTGAGCATATCCCATAAATCCCACTTTATCTTTGAGATATTGCATCTCATCAATATGCGGAATCCAAAGTTTATCAATCACACGCAAATGAATATCTCTAAACACCTCAAAAAGCAGATTTTTATCTTCTTTTTTAAAAGTTTCCTGAAAATAACTTACTAATTTTACTGTCAATTGTTCCAACAAAGTAGTATAAGAAAACTGACCAAAATCACGTTTTTGCTCCGCACTAAGTTGCAATCAATATTCTTTAATCAACACCTCTATCAAGTCATCCACTCCTTGTCCTGTAGCCTCTGCAACCTGCACCTGCTGAGTCAATATTTCCTGAGCATCAAGTAAAAATTGTTGCTTCATTTCTTCGAGCCATACATATTTTTTTTCATCATCTTCATTAGCTTCTAAGATTGCATCACGTGTACGATATACATTTTGTCTCTGTTTATCAATCACACTATCGTAATCAAAAAGGTGCTTACGAATACTAAAATTTCGTCCTTCCATCTCTTTTTGAAACCTAGTAATCAATGAGGTAAACTGTTTTTGACTAAGTTCATAATTTTCGAGCTCATCTTTTTTATACAACAATCCTGCTGTAGCCTGAAATCTTTCTCCTCCCATCTTTCTCATCAACGTATCATCCAACGCCACAAAAAACACTGAAATACCAGGGTCTCATTGCCTTCCTGCACGTCCACGTAGCTGATTATCTATTCTCCTAGATTCATGTTTCTCCGTTCCCAAGATGAAAAGTCCATAATGAAAATCTTGTTCCAGCTCGCCTATCGCACCAGAAACAGTAATAGAAATCTGAGCATATCGATCTGTACCTTCCTTTTTTTTAGAATTAAATTGTACCAAAAATTGCGTACCGTCTAATGCAAGTCCAGTCCTTTCCATAGTTTGAATTTGCTGATCTGTAAGCTCAAAAACATTTTTCATTCCCTCTATTGTCAAAGAGTATTCCATCTGAGAATAAAGAGTATTTTTCAGAGAATTTTTTCCAGTTTTTATTTGTTTTTTTATCCATTTAGCATAGTTCACAGCCAATCTTTCATTAAGCCCATTTTCGAGCTTAATATCCGTACCACGCCCGGCCATATTAGTTGCGACAACTACTGACTGATATTTCCCGGCATTAGAAACAATATGTGCTTCCTGTTCATGATATTTTGCATTAAGTACTGAATGCACAATCGCCTCTTTTTCAAGCATTTGAGAAATCTTTTCTGAAGTAGCAATATCTGCTGTACCTACAAGAATTGGCTGCCCAATCTCATGATAAAATTTCAAATATTCTTTCACGAAATTCCATTTAGCTTGCTGATTAAAATAGAGTTTATCCATTTTATCTACTCTAATGACTTCCCTATTTGTCGGAATAATCATCACTTCCAAGTTATAAATTTTATTAAACTCTTCAGCTTCTGTGACAGCAGTTCCCGTCATACCAGCTAATTTTTCATACTGTTTAAAAAAATTCTGATACGTAATTGTTGCAGTAGTTTGAGATTCACGTTGAATTTGCACATGTTCTTTCGCCTCAATTGCCTGATGGAGACCTTCATTGAAACGTCTTCCCGGCATCGTACGTCCTGTATGCTCATCTACTAATAAAATTTCACCCCCTGACACCAAATAATCAATATCTTTTTGGTAAACCGCCTTTGCACGCAAAGCATTTTCAATATGGTGAATTTCTTCAAATCATAAATCTTGATAGATATTTTCAACATTCAGAATTTTTTCTAATCTTTCAATTCCCTTTCCAGACAAAGAAGCGGTCTTGGTTTTTTCATCCACATAATAGTCTCCATCCTCTTCTTGTTCTTCTTCATTTCACTGCATTACTTCAGCAAAAAATCACTTCGAAACCTTTTTTTTACTGGAACAAGGGAAAAGCAATTGCACAATGTTTGCATAATAGGCATATTTTTCTGTAGGTTCTTCACGTGCATCCGCAATAATAAGAGGGGTTCTCGCCTCATCAATCAAAATAGAATCCACTTCATCCACAATTGCAAAATTCAAAGGTCTCCAAGTGAGATTTCTCCTATCCATAGTCTGCACTAAATTATCACGAAGGTAATCAAACCCTAATTCAGAATTCTCCACATAAGTGATATCTTTTGCATATTCAGCCCTTCTCTGAGGTAAAGGGACTCCTTTTACCACGCTCCCTACCGTCAAGCCAAGCCACTGATAAAGGTATCAAATCCACTCAGCATCACGAGAAGCTAGGTAGTCGTTTACCGTCACCACATGCACACCTTTACCAGACAAAGCATTCAAATACACTGGAGCTGCGGCTACTAATGTTTTTCCTTCTCCTGTTTTCATCTCAGCGATTTTCCCTTGATGAAGCACAATTCCTCCTAAAAGTTGCACATCATAGGGAATCATATTCCAGACTTGTTTTTCTCCTTTTACTGCAAATTCTTTTCCAAAAATTCTCCTACAGGCCTGTTTTACTGTGGCAAATGCCTCTGGTAAAAGTTGATCTAAAGTTTCCCCTTTCTGATATCTAGCTTTAAATTCTTCAGTTTTTATCTGAATCTCTGCATCAGACAAAGAGTCAAATTTTTCATATCGTACATTCACCTCCGCAATTAAAGGTAAAATCGCATTAAGTTGTTTTTGATTGTAATCTCCTCCCATTAGAGAGCTTAACCAGTTTCGCATTGATAAAATATAGTAAAAAAGAAATAAAAAACTGACCATAAAAAAACTATTTCCAACAAGTGAGAGATCCAACATTAATTTATCCCACTCAATCTAAAAATATACTCCTCTTCCATAAAAAAGCAAGAGCAAAATATAATTCGAAATTTCAGAAAGATTAAGACAAAAAATGCTGAAACAGAAGCGGATATTTATCGTTGTTTCATCTTGATTTTTTATAAAAAATCACTACACTAGATAGCACCTATTTATATAACCTGCTATCATCATGAAACAAACAACAAAAATATTTTCAAAAGATGCGTTATTTAGTTTTGAAAACGCGCAAATCATCGTTACAAAAGATTTACTTTCCTCCTATAATGGGAACGTCTTTCTCGAGATAGAGAACATTTTTCGAGGAAGTTATGCATACATCAGAGAGTCCGAATTACGAGAAACTTTTTCGAGCATGTTAGGACTCAATAAAGCAAAACAACTAAATAATTATTATCAAGAAGTTTATCACGAGCAATTAAAAAACCATACAGCCCTTGCTTCATACGGGAAAATCGAAATAAATGGGGTTTTTAATACAAAGCTTCTTACTTACAAAAACAAACGAAAAACAAATACAATCGACTTTTTCTTTCTTTTTTATGTATCTTTTTTACATTTGTCTAGAGATTCTCATATCTTACAAATGCTTAAAAATGATAAGATTACTCAAAAAAGCATAATTGAGAATTGAAAAAAACTACTTTTAAATCCTATTAGTCAAAACCAAGGGACTTTTGCTTTTTTAAAACTTTTACATAAAATTATCTGATCATTACCTTTTAACCTTAACGATATTCAAGACATGAAAATTCATATTGGAGATATAGAAAACATGAAAAAAAATATCAATATCAATCTAGAAAATTTAGAAGGAATTTTAGACGCTATCGAAAGTGATATTGATCTCGAGTCAGAAACAGGCGCTGGAAATAAAGAAAACAAAAGTACATCCTCCACAACCACAACTAGCCAAAAAAAAGAAGAAAAAAAACTGACCATAGAATATTTTGGAACAGACTTAACTAAAGAAGCAAAAGATGGATTCATTGATCCTATCATTGGTAGAGAGTCGGAGGTCAATCAAGTTATTTACACCTTGCTCAGAAAAACCAAAAACAATCCTCTTCTCATCGGAGAGCCAGGAGTTGGGAAAACTGCAATTATCGAAGGATTAGCTCAGAGAATCAATCAAGGAACTGTACCAACAAAGCTCAAAGGAAAGAAGATCTTTTTGCTTGATATGGGAACATTGGTTGCAGGGACAAAATATCGTGGAGAATTCGAAAGTAGGATGAAAGCTATTTTAGATGAAGCTACCGATCCAACAAATCACATCATCCTTTTTATTGATGAATTACATACCATTATTGGCGCCTGAGGACAAGAACATAACGATGCTGCGCAGATGTTAAAACCACTTCTTTCTAGATGAAAATTAAAGCTTATTTGAGCGACCACTTTTGATGAATATCAAAAAGTAATCGAAAAAGATGCAGCGCTGAAAAGACGTTTTCAGGAAGTCATTGTGAACGAACCAGATGAAGGTACAACAAAAGAAATCATTGCAGGACTTAAACAAACATATGAAGATTTTCACGGAGTGAATATTCTACCTGAAGCTATCGAAGCAGCGGTAAATCTCAGTAAAAGATATATTCTCAACAAACACCTGCCAGACAAAGCGCTTGACATTTTAGATGAAGCCTGCGCAAGAGAATCTACTATGCAAGAAAAGTTAAGTCATGATAACAGTTATCAAAAAACTGAAAAAGAGATTGAAGAAATCGAGATGAAAATCGAAAAAGCCATCGAGAATCAAGAATATTTTATTGCTGCTGAGTTAAAAGAAAAAGAAGAAAATCTAAAAAAAGAACTCAATCAAATCAGAATGAATAAAAATATTCCTACGTATCTTAGAAGTGAAATCGATGCTAAAGATATAGGAAACGTTCTTGCTGAAAAAACCGGAATCCCCGTAAATATTGTAAACGAAGACGAAATTTCAAAACTCAAAAGATTAGATGGCATACTGAAACAAAATATTATCGGGCAAAATGAAGCCGTAGATGCAGTCGTAAAAACACTTACCAGATCTAGACTCTCTATGATATCCAAAAAAAAGCCTATTGGAAGTTTTCTATTTCTTTGACCTTCAGGAGTTGGGAAAACCTACTTAGCAAAACTCATCGCAAAAGAATATTTCTGAGACGAAAATGCGATGATTAGACTAGATATGTCTGAATTTATGGAGAAATTTTCAGTTTCAAAACTCATTGGTTCTCCTGCAGGATATGTAGGATTTGATGAAAGTTGAGGTTTAACCGAAGCCGTTAGAAGAAAACCTTATTCAGTAGTGCTTTTTGATGAGATTGAAAAAGCTGCTCCAGATGTGTTAAATATCCTATTACAGATTCTGGATGAAGGAACGCTAAAAGATAATAAAGGGAGACTTATTGATTTCAAAAGTACTATTATCGTTATGACCAGTAATATCTGAAGTGATGAATTCTCAAAAAAGCAGGTAAGTATAGGATTTTCAACAGATCAAAAAGCTGATTTTAGTGAGAAAGATTTTGATAAAATCAAAGAAAGAATCACCGATCAACTTAAAAATCACCTCAGTCCAGAATTACTCAATAGAATTGATTACAAAGTAATTTTCAAGCCACTTTACAAAGATAGCCTTACAACCATTTTCAATAATCAGCTCGAAAATTTCCTAGAAATGCGAAAAGGAAACCCAGCTGTTAAATTACCAAAATTCACAAAAAAACAAATTAATGAAATTGTAGAAAAAATTTACGATCCTCAATACGGAGCAAGACCTGTAGAAAGGTACATTCAAAACGATATTGAAGGAGAAATGATCAAATCACTACTAAAATAAATTAAAATATATAAAACAATCCTTTCTGGATTGTTTTTTTAATATTCATAAAAATAAAAAATGAACTAAACTGCACTATATCCTTCCAACCTAGAATTTTTTCTTCACATACTACGTTCATCATCCCCCAGTCATTCATCAGCTAGTTCATAATGTTCCTCATTATCATCAGCAATCTCACGAGACAGATCTGCAAACCAATCATCAACATGGGCATCAGGAAGTGCATCAAGTAATGCCGAATCAGTATCTTGTAAAGTTTCTCGCTCAGAAAGTTCCTCTTCATAACCAAATGCTGGTTTTGGCTCAAATCCTTGTAAATTTTCTAAATTCATTTAAAAATAATTAAAAAAAAGAAATAAAGCTGATATAAGTATACAGTCATTATCCCTTTTCGTCAAATTTAAAGAAAAATTATCTATTGACTTTTAGAAAAAAATAAGTATAATAATTCATTTTTTAATAAAAAATCTGGCTACTAACCATAAATAGAACATCATATAGCTTTCCAGTTACAAAAGAAATATAATTTCCAATAACTAATTGTCCCGGTCAAAGAATTAAAAGCAACAACACTACAGAAATAATAAGAGCATGTTGCTCCATCCAGATTGCGGCTTTTGGACAGACAATTTTCACTAGTCTATATCCATCCAAAGGAAAAATTGGTAATAAATTAAATACCGCCAACCCTAAATTAATAGAAATAAAAAGAAACCAAAAAAGTATCACTAAATCAAATTGTTCTAAAATCAAATTTTGAAGTCAAATACCCATCAATTTAGCGTATCCCATCATTAAAATCATTCCAATCAAAGATAATACTAAATTCATCGCAGGACCTGCAAGAGAAGTAACTAATTCATCACGAAGAGGCCTTTTATAATACAAAGGGTTAATTTGAACAGGTTTTCCTCGTCAAAATCCAATCAAAAAAATCAAAAAAAATCAGATAGGATCCACATGTTTAAAAGGGTTCGGACTTAATCTTCCTTGTAATTTGGGTGTAGGATCTCAAAATTTATACGAAAAATATGCATGAGCATACTCATGAAGACCTATAGAAATCAATAAAATAATTGCAAGATACACATAATAAAGAATATCCATACTATTCAGTGACTAAAGAAGAAATAAATTTCGAATCCCCTGTTGAAAGGTTTCCAACCAAAAAATCTACAAAATTTTCAAAACTCAACGCTTTTTCTGGATCGATACGCCTCGCATGTAATAAAGAATATTGAGTATAAATCTGATTTCTCCACTGATTCGCTTGTAAAAAATCTACTCCACTAAATACTTCATTCACAATTTTTGACTGTAATTGCAACAATGTAAATTTATATCACAATAAAACTACAGGCATATCTTGAGCTAAAAGATTATTAATCTGTTCTTCTACGGTTTTATTGGCATTCAATGCATATTGTTTGATAAGTGAGCTAAGAATAGGATTTTTATAGGCAGATGGATTTAATAATACATCATCAGTAAAAAAGAGAGATAATAGAGATTTTTTAGTCCCAAGATCAACCGTTCCAATATATAAATCATAACTTTTCATTAAAAGTTTACCCTCAAGTTCTTCAGAATTATATACTTCTTCAAAAAGGAAATACTCCAAAATTCCAGCATTTTTAAAAAGGGTTCTTAATTGTTGAGCTACAAAAGTAGATACCGGATCACTAAAATATAAAACATTAAGTTTCCATTGTTGATCTCCAGTATTTTGTGTTTTCATTTGTTCAAAAACATACAAATCAATACTTGCAATCACATACGTTTTTCCTTTTACCGTTCATTGAATAATATATTGATTTGCACCAATAACAAGATTTTCTCCTAAAGTTAATTTATATGAAACTTTTTTATCAGATGGTTTATAGTTTTTTGGAGTAAAAACTTGACCATTAGGAGCAATAATTTTGATAGAATCAAAAGCATTGTTAAAAGAAATATCTAACGTTCTTCATTCTGTAGGTTTTTGAGAAAAGAAAAGAAACTTTCTATCTACACCATTAATAGTAATTCCATTAGGTAGTTCTTTTGCGCCACTTTCTTTGAGATCCAATTCATCTACTGAGTTATCATCTTCTAAGGAAACGCGATTAATTAAATCTTTTATTGTCTCTCCTTCCGAATGAAAAAGAGAAAAAAGCCAGCCCTCATATGGTTGTAGATACTGATCAGATGCTCATGTGTGAAAGTTTGCATTGATTAAACCTCCAAGCGACCTCCTAAGCCTCACTTTCATTTTTTCAGAATCGGTATTAAAAAACACACCTACCAAATAAGGAGTTAATACACGTTTAGAGATAAATCATTCCAATGAATAAGGAGATTCATAAGCATCTACAATAGATTTTTTCCCTCCTTGCAAATTTGCATCCATTTCTTCAAAATTACGATAATTTTTGATCTGATAGTAAGCAAAATTTGTACGGTCACAAGCAGAAAGATCAAAAATTAAACTATCAATATCTTTTGTTTGAGTAGTAATCACCGCACACCCATTTGTCAAAGGAGATAAGGCGAAATGCATTTTATATT
>CAZEFV010000030.1:0-250 GCA_964511595.1 uncultured Candidatus Peribacteria bacterium | reverse complement strand
GATAAACGATGTTTTGGTAACAAAGGATTCGAAAAAAACAAATCATTATCCGCTGAAGCCGTTGGAAAAGTAACATAAACTTTCTCATCTTCTAAACGCACAATAATTGTAGACCAAGCATTTAATGCATCAATTCACCACTTATTTTTACGTAAAATCTCATCATAGGTAAAAAATACATCTTCAATTGAAATTTTTTGTCAATCACTCCATTGCAATTGAGAATTTGGTAAGTCTAATAATTTAAGTG
>CAZEFV010000029.1:0-8748 GCA_964511595.1 uncultured Candidatus Peribacteria bacterium | reverse complement strand
GAACCAGAAACGACTCCAGAACCAGTAGTTGAAGAACAAACCGCTCCAGAAACACAAGCGACAGAAGAAAATACTCCTGCACAAGAATCAGCTCCTGAGACATCAGAGACTGAGGAAACATCAACTTCACAAGAGACGGAATAATTGGTAACTTTTAATTTGTAATCTTTCATTGAATGAAACTCGCTGTTAAAGCCCGCGAAATCACAGGGAAAAAGGTTAGAAACCTGAGAAGACAAGGACTTATCCCTGCCATCGTATACGGAAAACATATTGCACAACCAGTAAAGATCTCTTGCGTAAAAAATGATCTTCTCAAAATATATAGAACTGCGGGATATACTACTCCCGTTGAACTTATTGGAGACATGGATCAGTTGGTATTGATCCACTCTCTACAATTAGACCCTATTAGTGATGAGATGATTACTGCTGACTTTTTGGCAGTAAGTAGGACGGAAAAAGTAAAAGCTAATATCCCATTGGTACTCGCTGGGGAATCTCAGATCGAGAAACTTAATGAAGGACGTGTTCAGCTCGTAAAAGATACAGTAGAGGTGGAAGCATTTCCTCAGGATTTGCCTAGTCAGATAGAAATTGATATTGCTAAAATTCAAACGATCAACGATGTAATCTTTGTAAAAGATATTGAGGTTCCTAAAAAAGTTGAAATTACTGATGATCTTGAATTGCCAGTGATTACGGTGGTTGTTCTTTCTGAGGAAGGAACAGAAGAGGGAGAAAAAGCTGATGGATCTACTTCAGAATAATAATTCTTAATTTTAAATTCTTAATTTCTCATTGATATGGCAAGAGTATGTTATTTTACAGGGAAGAAAACCACTCATGGAAATCAAAGATCTCATTCTATGAGGCAGACTAAACGCGCCTTCAAAGTTAATCTCATCAACAAACGAATTAGACTTGAAGATGGTTCTTCTATTAAGGTAAAAATCAATTCAAAATTGTATAAAAAAATGAGAGGATTTATGTAAAATCCTCCTCCAAAAGACGAAACTTTTCAGAGTATGACTTCAAATGGGGTAGTAGCTCAGTCGGTAGAGCAATAGCCTTTTAAGCTAGTGGTCCTGGGTTCGATTCCCAGCTACCCCAGAAGTGTATCTTTGAGAAGTTTTTTTTGTACTACAAATAATATTCCTACTTGAAAAACTTCAATAAAATAATAAGCTTAAATCAGTATTTTATATTTTTTTTTATCAATGCCTATTGATCCTACATCAATCAATATCGAATCTTCACGAAAAAACGTACTTCTGCCAGAGTTTTCAAAGCCTTATTTTTCAGATATCAAAGCTTTTTTACAAAAAGAAAAAGAAGCCTGATTCACCATTTATCCACAGGGGAACCATATCTTTAACGCTTTTGATTCTACCCTGTTTGACCAAGTAAAAGTCGTGATTCTGTGACAAGATCCCTATCACGGAGCGGGAGAAGCTCATGGATTAGCGTTTTCGGTTCAGGAGGGAGTTAGAATCCCGCCTTCACTCAAAAATATCTACAAAGAGCTAAATGCTGATCTAGGAGTTACTCTCCCTTCCTCGGGGAATCTGACTCCACGGACTCAGCAAGGGGTTTTTCTGCTCAATGCGACACTTACAGTCCGTAAAGATTCTCCCAATTCTCATAAAGATATTGGACGACAAACCTTTACTGATGCAGTAATACAAACTCTTTCTGATCAGCATTCTCATCTCGTCTTTATCCTTCGATGAGCTTTTGCTCAGCAGAAAATTCCTCTCATTGATAGTTCTAAACATCTCATTATCACATCCCCTCATCCCTCGCCTTTTTCAGCTGATAGAGGATTTTTTGGTAGTAAGCCCTTCTCAAGGGCAAATATTTGGCTCAAATCGCAATGAATCCAAGAAATCGATCGAGAATTATAGTTTTTTTTATCCATTTCCTTAATGATTGACTGATGCTTTCTCTTTATCTGCATATCCCTTTTTGTTCACAGATTTGCTCTTATTGTTCCTTTTCTATTACCGCAAATCAGCCAACAGAAATCATACAGTCTTATCTCACAAAACTCCATCAAGAGATCGACTTTTACGCTTCAAAATATCCAAAAGCAGAGATAAAAACTCTTTACTTCTGAGGGGGAACACCCAATCTCATCGGAGCAGAAGAGATAAAAAAACTGATCGATCACATTTTTGACGTATTTGACTGCGAAAACCTTGCGGAACTCAGCATAGAATGTAACCCTTTCCCTGCAGATGATATTCTCTCATTTATAAAATCGTTGAATCAAACGTACAAAAAAATCTCCAGACTGCGTTTCAGTTTCTGAATCCAAAGCCTAGATAATGGAGTTCTCCAACAGGCAAATCGTCCCTATACGTTCCCATGAATGGTGGATTTTCTTCGCAATCTCCAACCTCTCAAGCAGGATAATAATATTTTTAATCTCGATTTTATTGCATTTGGGCATTTCAATCAAACTAAAAAAGGCAATCTTCAATTACGAACAGATTCAGCATTATCTTTCTTCTCAGATGTAGCAAATTCCCATTTCGCAGACTCTTTCTCGCTCTATACCTTAGAGTTCTCCGAACATCAGTTACGAAATAGAAAAAAAGCTGAATTTCAACAACATTGAGCTTTTGGTACCGAAGATGAGATTTATGAAGAATTTGATATCCTCAAAAACATTCTATTTGATGCGGGGTATTCGAGATATGAAATTTCCAATTTCTCTTTGATGGCAAAATCCAGTATCCATAATAGAGTATATCGAGAGATGGAACCGTATCTCGGACTTGGTTTATGAGCTTCTGGATTCGTCAGGGAAGAAAAATCAGAAAATGCTGAAATATCTAACATCAGCCGAATACGCACACAAAATACCCCTTATTTACCAAAATATCTTGCAATAGATTTTGACACAAAAATAAAAGATCGGCAAGACGTGACACTTTTAGATTCTACAGATTTTTTGATAGAGAAATTCTTTCTCGCTCTCCGTACGGATAGGGGAGTACAAAAAATATCAGAATTTTCTTCTGTTCTTATCCCAGATTATCTCGAAAAAATTCAACAGATGAAAGATCAAGAGTTAGTCATCTGAGAAGAAAATAATCTAAAACTTACAGATAGAGGGATGGACTGCTATAATCGAATTGTGACAGAACTTTTAGCAGAGATTTAGTGTTCTAAATAATTTCAGGATAATATTGTGCTGCTGATAAATTTTTATAAAGCTTATTAGTAATCATCAAATCGTCTCCATTATCAACTTTTATAAGCAATTTAAGATCTTTAGTAACATGCTCATATAAGATTTTTACTGCCTCATTATTGTGTCCTTTAGCTATATCTTCTACAATAGCGGGACAATCCTTAGTTACCAATTGTTGGCATTGTTCCCAAATTCGTTGTGTAGATAATACTTTCTGGTCTCTTGATTTAAGTTGGATTTTTTGTTGTAACTTGAGTACTTCATGTCTATTCAGTCATTTCTCATTTGTTTCTTGCCAATCTCATAGTACAAATTTCACCTCAGTATTGAAACTTTTCCCTTTCATAGTCATAGGAACAAGTAGTTTTACATCAGTATACCCATTAGCACCTTTAACATCTATTTGATCTAATGCTTGAGAGATAAACAATTGTATATCCGGATCCTTAATGTCATTCACTCTATTCCTATATTCTGGATAAATGGAGTTGATAAGCCCCTTGTCTTTAATTTTTAACTTGTTTAACATCGGATCATTCAAAAAAAAGTTTCCTGTATTTTGTTTATAATATCCAACGAAATATGTTAATACTTTTAGTAAGTTTTGATGATTATCACAAACAATCTGAAATCTAATCATATCATTAATGGCTTGCGAAGTAGAGTATGTTCCATCTCTTCTAATTTTATCCATTAACGAATTTTGTCCTTTAACATTTCAAAGTAACCTAATATGAATAATTTCTCCATCAATATTGATTTTAAACGTGTGGTCAATAGTATGATTATGTTCCTTGTTTTTGGTATTAGTTTCTACTACGATCGGAATGTCTTCCTGAAAAAAATCTGTAAAGATGCCCGTAATGATATACTGAAAAAGTGTCCTTCTATTCTGATATATTTCATTGTTATCCAAATCAGAAAAACAAATCAGATTTTTTAGAAAAAGTCCTGATTTCTGTTCCTGTTCTCATAAAGTTAAATGTTTCACAAATGTATGGTAGTCTTCTTGAGACTGAATATGAAAGTACACTTTCCATCTTCCATTTTTAGGATCTTGTTTAACTTTACACCATCTGGATAAATGTGTACGAAAAAAAGATAATCCTAGTCAATGTCTAAAAGAGTGTTTTGCAGCCATATCCAAAAAGTAATTGATTTTTACATATCATTCGGGCGTTATTTCTCTTTTTCAAATACGAAAATTATTGGTAATCAGTTGTCTATGTTTTCCCATCAATCCATCCAGATGCTCCAAGTTATCATCAGAGACCTGGTGAGGAATAGAATATAAATCCAATCCAGTTAAAAGAGAATCTTTATCTTCTTTACTTGTTCATTTAGGAAGTTCTTGATAAGGATCTTTTATATCCATCAACAAATTCTCAAAAAGACACTCGCTAATTTTTTGCGTATTAGGAGAATTTTTTATGGCAGTAACCTGCTCTTGCATATAAGAAAGATGGGAGCGATTCATATCCCCTTTATACACAAAAAGATACTAAAGTCAATACTTTCTATTGACTTTTTAGAAAAATTAACTACACTTCAGGATACAAACATTCTCTCACTTTTTCTAAATCATCAGCGTACATCCCATAGGCGAGTCATGTTCCCTGCTTTCCTATCTCATTTTCTAGCACCCATTTTTCGTCTTTCCCCTCATCAAAATTCACATGAAAAACATATATTTTAATTCCTAAGCCTTTGATCTGTTCTAAGAGGGTAGTATATTTATCCAAAGATCTCCTAGAAATAGCTACTCTAGTAATCTCGTAGTCTTGGAGCTTTTGGAGAATATTTTTGGTAGTGAATAGAAGATTTTCACTGACAATCGGGATAATTCAGACTTCTTTTGCTTCTTTTACAGCATCTCGAGAAAATACTTCCATCATCACTCTACCTGTAAAAGTCAGCCCCTCAGCTAGGCGAAGTGGTTCATTAAATTTGTCTGTAATCAAAATAGTGTCAGAATGCTGATTAAACCGTTGGTTAATGCGTTGGATATTAAGTGGAGTATATAATTGATAGCTACGAAACGCAAGAGGCTGATAGGGTTGGAGAGCCATAAATTCACTTTCAGAGAGGGGAGTATCATCTATATCGCCAGAAAAATTAGCGTTCTTTTTAACCATCGTTCGATCGTGACCAGCAACAAGCTTTCCATCAGATGTCTCCAGAATATCTAGTTCAAAGAGTCTAGCTCCTTTAGCATAAGAAAGGTTTAATGCTTCAAGAGTATTCGTATAGGTAAAATCGGCAATTTTCCCACCTGCATGAGCAATAATTTGCTGAGAATCACAATGAGAATCGGTAGAATTTCACTGTTGAAATTGAAGGTAATGAGGAAAATATGTTCCAAATTCAGAGTCTGAATAAAGATCTTGTAAACTTCTAGAAAATTTACCATCTTTTTTTATTTGAACTAGCGAATATGCCCTTTGAGAATTACAGTTATCATGCATAAATCATCGTTCTCTTCCTGCTGTTTTCCCATCAAAAGGATCATTATATAGTTCAGAAACCAAAATATCTCCTGTAGCAAGGTAGCGTCTCAATCAGTAAAAAAAATCAGTATCTTGAATCAAAAGAGGACTTTCTATTCAAGGAGAAATACCAGTTCCTACAACAGTCGCAACGCCTCTAGCGTGTCGCATATCCCCAATCGACTCTTGCTCTCACTTTACCTCTGCGGTCATCTTCCTGTGATCTCCTACGATGATGAGAAGCCCATTGTTAAAGAATCCTTCAGCTTTTAATGTATCATAAAAATCTCATAGCATTTCATCACTATATTGTATTGCTAGCTCTTCCGTATCTCCATAAGGAGTAGTGTAGGGTTTATGGAAAGAAATACTTTGAAAGATAAGAGCATAGGGATCCCTATTATTCTCTTCTTTTTTTCTGATAAGTTCGAGAGCTTTTGCATAGAGATCTCCATCAGGAGCCGCGTCAAATACATATTTTTTATGATCAGCAAATGCCTCTTCTCCAATAATTTCATCAAAATGCATCTCTTCCAAAAAAGCCTTTTGACCAAAAAAATCTAAGGAAACCGCACTCAAAAAGGTAGTAGAGTAGCCTTGATTTTTGAGAAAATCTGGCAAACTTTCTATATAAGTCTGAAATCCGGTATAGGATGCCTTCCCGAGAGGCTCAATCCCTCTAAGTAGTGCAACATGTGCTGTATCTGAAGTACAACCATTATTTACAAAATTAGTAAACGTAATACCTTCAGATGAAATCCTATCAAAATGAGGCATATGATCGTACAATCCTCCAACACGAAGTGAATCAATAGGAGAAAGTGATTCAGCAAATAAGATCAGAATATTAGGACGCTGATTTCCCCCTTTCACATTGCGAAAGTAATCTTGATAGCTAGTGTGTTTTCCAAAAATATTAAATTCCCCAACCTCTGGCAAACGAGAAAAGAGGAGTTTCCCATTAGTAGTAAACATATTTGAGGGGAAGGGTGAAACGAATCAAGCCAACACTCCAGTAATAACAATCACACATAAAGTCCCCAAAATAAAATATCCTAATCTAGAAATAGCTTTTTCTACCTGTTTACGAGAGATCAAAAAAGAAATCACGCAAAATAGTCAAGCCATACCAGCAATACCTCATCGTACAATTCCAGGGAAAAAGATAAATGCATCTTGAGCTAAACTGCCAACGGTTTGTATATTGAGCTCTACATGAAACAAGAACGAAATCACCGTCTCCAAAAGATAAAAAAAACTGAATATTGCACTAATGATTGACAAGAAAACCTTTCCTACACGATAAGAGACTCTCTCAGCTAAAATTCCTAACCCCCAAACGACTCCTAAAACCAAAAAATCACTAAGCATAAAAGACGAAAAAATGCTAATCATCGACCCAATTTCTCCATTGAGAAAAAAGTCTTGATAAGCTAGGGCACAACATTTGATAAAAATACTAAGAAATATAATAAGAACTAGGCTACGAAAAAAATTTTTCATAACATCAACTATACATAAACGCTAAAAGCTTTCAATCTCTTTTTAATAATGATAAGTTTTCCCGCTTTCGATCGTCCCTATACGATAAATTTGCTCTATAAGTACAAGTTTTGCCAATCCATGAGGTAGCGTAATAGCTCAGAAACTCACCTCTTTCGCCTCGGGGAAAGTAGATGAAAAAATCTGACGATCAACTCCATAAGGACCTCAAATAATCCAAACCGTATCTTTACCTTTTGAAAGATTCGATAATTCCTCAGTTGTAAGAACTTTTCCCTCTTTGATCAGCAAAATTTTCTGATGTTGGGAGTATTTTTGTTGAATTTTTTCGATCAGCTTTTCTGTCTCTTTTTTTATTACCAAATCTCTATTCCCATCTTTAAATGGTTTAATCGCATCAAAAACAACGCTCTTACCGAGACGTTTGGTATATTCCGCTATTGCATCGGAAAAGTGTTTGTCAGAATCTGAGATATGGAGAATGATATGAGTCATTTCCTGAAGTATGAGTATTTCTCTTTTACTTTCAAGATATCTTTTCCCATTTGCAGATTATGAATTCAAAACTTTCCTTTTCCAATCACACAGAATCCTATTCAAATAGACAATATTATGGAGTCCCATCAGTACTCCTCCTAGTACTTCTTTTTCTCTCTGGAGATGATGAAAGTACGCTTTAGAAAAATGCTTACATGCATAACAGTCGCAGTTATCAGTAAGAGGAGAAAAATCTGAAGCATAACGAGCGTTCGAAATTTTAATATTCCCTTCGTCAGAAAATACTACACCATGTCTACCATATCTTGTCGCACTCACACAGTCAAACATATCTATCCCTTGTTCTATAGCAAACTTCAAATCTTCAGGTAATCCAACCCCCATCAAATATCTTGGTTTCTCTGTTGGCAGTTTTGGAGCTGTAAACTCTACTACCTCATGTACCTTTTCCGTTCCTTCCCCTACACTTACCCCACCTATCGCGATTCCATCCCAAGCATATTCACTCAAAAAATCTAAACTTTCTTCTCTGAGATCTAAATAACTTCCTCCCTGTACAATAGGAAATAGCACACCACGAGCATCATAGTAGCGAGGTTCAAAATGATCAAAGGCTCTTTTTGCCCAGCGATGTGTCATTTGCATCTGCCTTGCAATAGTCATTTTGTCAGCATCTCCAGGACTACATACATCGAGTACCATCATAATATCGCTCCCAAAATTGATCTGGGTGTCGACTACATTTTCGGGTGTAAAAAGGTGCTTACTTCCATCTCGCGGAGATGAAAATTTTACTCATTCTTCACTGAGTTTGATATTTACTTGATGTGTTGCAGATCAATTACCTGCAAAAACGCTATCCTTCTTTCTGCTCAGCCCAAGACTAAATACTTGAAATCCTCAACTATCTGTCAAAATGAGCCCATCTTTCCAGTTCTCAAACTGATGCAATCATCCAGCATTTTTAATGAGCTCTGATCCTGGACGGAGATAGAGATGAAACGTATTTGCTAAGATCACTTTAATTGGTTCAATATGTTGTCCAATATATTTTTCATC
>CAZEFV010000028.1:2615-8765 GCA_964511595.1 uncultured Candidatus Peribacteria bacterium | reverse complement strand
AGAAATAGTAATATTAAGATGATTACCTCCAATATCTCGAATAGGATTTACATCATCAAAAAGCTTTTGCAAATAAATATTAAGAAAATCTTCATACCCTTTTTTCTGAAGTTCCAAAAGGTCTGTAATTTCACCATACGTTTTAGGGTTAGAAAGAAAGATTCTTCCATCCATAAGAGGAAATCACTTCAATGTTTCCGGGATATCTTTCATAATTTGTTGCACAATTTCTTTTTTAGAAACAGCATTTTTCACTATTTCCTTCTTAGTAACCTCTTTTTTAGCCACTTCTTTCTTCACAGTTTTCTTTTCAACAAAACCGCTACTTTTTTTTGATGTCGCCATTAAACAACGAAAATAATAAAATAAAAACACTTAAAATACAGGAAATTAAGCGAAAAATTGAATAATTGACTAAAGAACTCCATCCATAATTACTAATAATAATAAAAATCTGATCTTGAAATGCAAGAGCAAATCAGCAAAAAATAATCAATTTTTATTGCAATCTTTAAATCAAAACATATTTACAACATGTTACGACTCATAAGCTATTTTATTCTTATCAATTTAATCACGTTTATTTTTCGAGGAATCGATAAACGAAAAGCCATATTACAAAAATGGAGAATTAGCGAGAAAACTCTACTTTATTTATCTGCTTTTTGAGGGCGAATTGGCGCCATTTTCGCAATGTGAGTGCGAAAACACAAAACTATTAAATCAAAATTTCTCACAAGATTTTATGTCATTGCAGGAATGTGGATAGTAATATTAATTGCAGGATACACTATTTTTGCAATATTTTGAGAATAAAAAAAACTCCCTCTTTTTTTCAATCCATCAAAAAAAATGAACCAAGGAGAAATCAAACAAATTCAGCAAAAAATTCTCAATCGATATGCCACAGATGGCAGATCTTTTCCTCGAAGAGAAACCACAGATCCTTACGCGATCCACATCTGCGAGACAATGAGCCAACAGACACAGCTTTCACGTGTACTACCATATCGAAATCAGCGAATCCAAGAGATTCCTAATTATGCAACTCTTGCCACACTTCCAAAAAAGGAATTATTACAACATCGATCTTGATTAGGATTTAATTCTAGAGTTCTCAGACTCCAAGAATGTGCAAAAATTATTACTGAAAATTTTGATGGAGAACCTCCAAAAGAGAAAGAAGTATTATTAAAACTGCCAGGAATCTGACCTTATACGGCATCCGCAATATGTGCCTTTGCTTGGAATCTACCAGAACCTGTTATCGATACAAATATTAGACGCATACTCATTTTTCTGCTCAAACTCCCAGAAACAATATCTATCAAAGAATTAGAAAAGGAAGCAAAAAAACTGATTCCTCCCGAGAAATCTCGTGATCGACACAATGCTCTTATGGACTATGGAGCTACTATTTTAACGGCGAAATCCACAAAAATAAAATCCATCAATAAACAATCTACATTTGAAGGATCTGACCGCCAAGTACGCGGATGGATCATAAAAAATCTAGCAAACAACACAAATTATCTTCACATCAAAGACATTCAAAAAGAATTTCCTCAAAAAGATATAGAAAAAATTATACAACAGTTACAAAAAGAACAAATAATAGAAAAAAAAGACTGAATCATCAGTCTCGCAGAAGAGTAATTTACTAAAACACCGCATCAATAACAATCGCATGATCCTGCAAGCGTTCTGCAGACACATTTGCCAAAATTGGTTCAGGATCAGTAAATTTTGTCGTAACAAATGATTTAACAGACTCTAGAGAATGAAGATTTTCTCAAATTTTCTGTTCTCAAAACTCTGCCACAAATCCATCAAACATTTCTTTCATTTGCGTAAAATAATCCAAAAACAACGGAACTTCTTCCTCTGAAAGAGTAATAGCAGTAAGTTTTTGTAAACGATCCAGCTCAATAGGAGTCATTAGCAATAGCAATCAAATAATAAATCACCTCTCTACTTACATAAAAGCAAAAGATTTTCAAGAGTTTTACTTCAAAAAACTCTTGCAAACTGCAATAAGATTTATATCCTTGATAAATAAAATGAAATCTGATTTTTATTTTTTATAGGGTTGTTTTGGCTAGAAGAAGATCAAGAACACATTTAAAACTCAATAAATACAGCATCGGTACGACGTTAATCATCTTAGGAACACTCTTTTTTTTTAGTAAAATAACCGCTCCCGACGCACCAATTTTCCTCTTTTTATTCAAAAATGCAAGCATAGCATTTGGTCAACAAGGATTACGAGTATTCTTTGTGCTTTGTATCACTATTTGAATTTTTATCATTTGGAAAGGACATCTAATAAAAACTTTTATCAAACAGTTTGTGCTTTTGATGTTTTTTGCATCAGGGATTCTGAATTTCCAAGCTCTTATTCCAAAACCAGAAAACGACATTATCAACCGATTCTTTTCTCGACCTTTGTACTGGATATTACAAAAAATCTTTGGACAAGCTGCTCTGGCAATACAAATTTTAATCATCATAGGAACTATTGCCACGCTCATTCGAGTTTTTTACAAACTTAATGTAAAAATCCCCAAACTCCCTAAAGTCAGTCTAGAAAAGTACGAAAAGCCCTCCACTGAATACAGAAAAAAAGAAAAAGAATCCTGAAGTTTTTTCAAGATAGAATCCAAAACAACACCAACATCTGATGCAGAGTTAAAGCAAAAACTTTCACAAGCAACAGGGCAAATAATAAACAAAACAACTATCGAAAGTGAAAGAAAATCAACTCCTGAGTGATCCCTTCTAAAAGAGATGCTCAAGAAAAAAGTAGATGAAAAAATGAAAAGCGCTCAATGAATAGATACTACTAATCATTCCACAACACAAAATACAGAGAACCAAAAACCTCAACGTCAGATTTCTTTCTCTGCTGACAAACCAACTTTCCCATATTCATTACTAGAAAATACACTCGGAACAGCTCAAAGTATTGATCAAAATTTCATCGTCGAAAAAGCGAAATCCCTAGAAAAAAAATTGTTAGAATTCTGAATTCCCGTCTCAATAGAATGATTTGACATCTGACCTTCTATTGTACAGATCAGGATTAAGCCTTCCGAAGGCATCAAAATCTCCACAATCGAAAACCTAGAAAACGATATAAAGCTTTCTCTCAAATCAAAATCTCTAAGAATCATCGCTCCTATCCCTGGGACCGATAGCGTAGGTATCCAAATACCAAATCCAAAACCAAGTATGGTAAAACTCTGAGATATTCTCAATGCAGGAGAATTTCAAACTGCAATGAAAAAGTCAGAAATGGGAATGGCACTCGGGAAAGGAATTGATGGAAGTGTAGAAATAAAATATCTAGACGAAATGCCTCACCTCCTCGTTGCAGGAGCTACAGGAAGTGGAAAGTCTGTAGGAATCAACGATTTCATTGTGTCATTAATGTTTCAGAATTCGCCAGCTGATCTTAAATTTCTGATGGTCGATCCCAAGCAAGTAGAATTAGAAATGTATAGCGAATTACCATACATGCTCGCGCCTATTGTCTACGATTCACAAAAAGCCATTAAACTCCTCCAACGAACCGTCCAAGAAATGGAAAGAAGATACACAATTCTAAAAGAACAAAGAGTAAGAAATCTGAACGAATACAACGCGAAACTCCCGAGTGAAAAGCTGTACCGCATCGTATTTATTATCGACGAGATGGCAGATATGATGATCTCCAGTTCACAAAATAGAAAAGAAGTAGAAAACTGCGTAAATAGATTAGCAGCAAAAGCACGTGCCGTAGGTATCCACCTCATCGTAGCCACCCAGAGACCAAGTGTAAATGTAATTACTGGACTTATCAAAGCCAATATCCCGACAAGAATCGCATTTGGAGTCGTATCAGAGATCGATTCCAGAACGATTCTAGGAAGAAAAGGCGCAGAAGATCTAGTAGGAAAAGGAGATATGCTCTACATGGATCCGAGTACAAAATTCCCTATCAGAATTCAAGCTCCTTTCGTCTCGACCAACGAAATCGAAAAAGTTGTCGCTAGTCTCAAACATAAATACATGCAAGGACTGAGTAAAGAAGATATTTATCATCCAGAAATCATCGCAGCACTAGAAGCAAAAAGCTGAGTATCTGGAGGAAGTTATGCAGGAGGTGGCGGAGATGATGATGACGAATTAATAGAACAGGCAATTGGAGTAATTGAAGAGACGAGGAAAGCGTCTGCTACTCTGCTCCAGAGAAAGTTAGGAGTAGGGTTCGCCAGAGCAGCAAGGATTTTAGATATTTTAGAGGAGAGAGGTGTAGTGGGACCAGCAGAAGGAGCGAAACCAAGAGACATTTATTTGTAAAACTAATCAGAAAAACAAAACTGACTAATCCCATCAAACTAAAAGACGACACTCAGTCGTCTTTTTAAAAACTTCATAAAATCCCCTTGAAACATTTTGTCAAAAAAATACAGTCAAGTCAATGGAACTCAAAAAACTGCTCCGCACCACCGCCCGTTACGCAAAACTCCTCGAAGAAAATGGACTCCGCACCCTAAAAGATTTCTTCAATAATTTTCCTCGTACCTACGAAGATAGAAGTCAGATTAAACCGCTCGATTCGCTCATTTTTGACGAAAAGGGAAAAACCGCTACCAAAGGACTAATCATCAGCAAAAAATATATCCCTCGCTGAAAAGGTTTTTATGAAATAAAATTCGAAGATGAAAATGGAAATCTCGGATATATCAGCATTTTCAATTCCTGATTTTTAGCCAGCAAAATAAACGTAGACAACCGATATATCATCGTAGGAAAGCCACAAATGAAAATAGGGAAAGTCATTTTTAGTCATCCAGACATCGTCCCCGCTTCAGCTCCAGATACCAATGATCCCTGAGCAGAAAAAGACATTCCAGAAGAATTAAACATCAGACAAGCAGGCAGAATTTACCCAATTTATTCAGAATTACAAGGAATAAAACCCTGACGATTTGCGCAAAAAATCCGAGAAAATCTCGATAAAATTGATGAATATTTTAGCGAATATCTACCAACTCCATTTAGACAGAAATTCTGACTAATGGACGTTATCTCCACTATTAAGAACCTGCATTATCCAGACTCTTTTCAGCTCAAAGAACAAGCACAATATAGGCTCTTTTTTGATAGATTACTGAGGATTCAGATCTATTCACTACAAAATAGACTAGAATATCAAGGAACTCTCGACACTCCTCCTCTCAGTGAGACTCCGCACCGAAACATCATAAAACCATTACTCGATCAGCTTTCTTTTTCTCTTACGACAGCACAAAAAAAAGTCATCGTCCAAATTTTAGAAGATTTTTATCGTGGCAGACCGATGCTCAGATTATTACAAGGAGACGTAGGAAGTGGGAAAACCATCGTCGCGACCGTCGCAATGCGATACATTTCACAGGTACGAAAAGGACAATCAGTACTTCTCGCTCCTTTAGAAGTCCTAGCAATCCAGCATTACAAAACGTTAGCAAAATATCTCCTTCCTCTAGGCGTCAGAGTAGAACTCCTCACCGGCAGCCTCACATCACAAAGAAAAAAAGAAATAAAAGACTGACTCAAATCTGGGAAAATCGATGTAATCGTCGGAACTCACGCCCTTTTACAGGAAGATATCGATTTTCATGATCTCAAATTTGTCTGCATCGACGAACAACACAAATTCGGAGTGAAACAAAGAGCGATGTTCAAAAAATTCAATTCTCCACATATCCTGCAGATGACCGCGACTCCTATTCCTCGTTCTATGGCGTTAGCATTTTTTGGAGAATTTGATGTAAGCGTAATCGACGAATTACCAGCAGGGAGAATACCCATCGAAACCAAAGTCATCAATCAAAATGAATATATTAAACTCAAATTACGAATCTTACAAAAAATTTCTCAAGGGCAAAAAGTCTTCATCGTCACTCCCCTCATCGAAGAAAGCGAGCATGAAGCTATGAGTGACGTAAAATCTGCAATTACTGAATATCACGAGACTTCAGCATTTTTATCGGAAATAGGAGAAGAAAAAATCTGACTCCTCCACGGGAAAATGAGACCCAGCGAAAAAGATAAAATTATGAATGAATTTAAATCAGGGAAACTTTCCGTTCTCGTATCGACTACCGTAATCGAAGTCTGAGT
>CAZEFV010000028.1:0-2586 GCA_964511595.1 uncultured Candidatus Peribacteria bacterium | reverse complement strand
AAGCAACCATCATGGTGATCAAAAACGCAGAACGCTTCGGACTTTCACAGCTTCATCAGCTCAGAGGAAGAATTGGACGTTCTCACCTCAGATCTTACTGTTTTTTAGAAACACCAAAAAAAAGCTGAGAAACCTACGAAAGATTAAAAATTATGGAAACCGTCACCGACGGATTCAAGCTCGCAGAATTAGATATGCAAAACCGTGGATCCTGAGAAATATTAGGGACTATGCAATCCTGACAAAGTGATATCCCATTAGAAATATTATCCAATATGAAATTTTTAGAACAAGTACAACAAGGTGCTTTGTGGATTTTAAAAAACCATCCAAATTTACAAGGTTTACCAGAATTACAAAAATTTATGAAAGAAAAAATCGGCGATGTGTTAGCGTAATTATTTTGAGCAGAAAGCATTCAAAACCTTTGCTTTTACAATATCTTTATCTTCATCTGAGCAAATGATAAAGAGTTCCTGAGCCGTAGATCCTTTGGACATCGTACATTTCAGCCCAGAAGAAGTAAAATAAGAAACTCTAAATCTCTGCTCAGAGCTTCATTTTTGGTGACGAGAAATTTTTCCAGGGATCATTCTTTGAATTTCAGAAAACTGTTCAATCTCTGCTAAGAAAGAATGAAATTCAGGCAAAATGTGGTGTTCAGTTTTAACTTTTGCGAATTTTTGTGCCATTAAAATCTAGGAAGAAACAAATGAAAATATCCTCTCTGTTGCAAAATGCAAATCTCAACTTGCAAATTCTTTCAGGTTTTTTATACTCTTTCGCATTTACTTGTAAAGAGAAAATATGACAACCTACCAAACTTTACTCCAAAATCCAGAATTCAAAAAAAAATCCGTTCTTGAAGCACTCATCAGAGAATACACCAAGATGAGCAGAGAAGATATTTGGCTCAATTTAGAACAAGAAATAGAATCCTGAATCCTGACAAAAATTTTACAAGGATATCACGAATATACCCAAGAAAAAAAACCTTTAGAGTATATTTTAGGGCATGTAGATTTTTTCGGAAAAGAATTTTTCGTCAACGAAAACACCATTATCCCACGTCCAGAAACAGAATATATGGTACGTGCGGTAAGTGAATACCTTTCTGCTCTAAAAACCCAAGGGGAAATAACGCTTTTGGATATCGGTACAGGAAGTGGAATTTTATGAATTAGCGTAATTTTACAGTATCCAGAAAAAATACATCAGATTTTTTTATCTGATATTTCGGAGGAAGCATTAGAAGTAGCCAAAAAAAATCGAGGACGTTTAGTAGAAAATTATACAGGAGAAAAACAGTTTCTAAAAAGTAATTTAGCAGAATTTCTAAAAACAGAAAAAACTGAATATACAGACGGGGATGAAATAATTCTTGTTGCGAACCTTCCATACATCCCGGATGAAACTTTTGATAACAACGCATTAGAAAACGTGCAAAAACGAGAACCAAGATTAGCATTTGTAGGTGGAGACGATGGATTAGATTTCTACAGAGAAATGTTTGAACAAATAAAAATTAATCTTTTAGAAAAAAAAGAAATCTGATTTACAATGTTTCTCGAAATGATGACCCGACAAGTAGACATTTTAAAACAAGAATTTAGCGAGCGATTAACATTTCAAGAGGTAGAGACTTTTCATTTCAACATCAGAATCGTGAAAGTACAAATGAAATAAAATTCACTTGCAAACTAAGGCAAGAACGATACAATCCTTTCTTGATGAAATTCCAATTAGAATCCAACTACCAACCAGCCGGAGATCAGCCAAAAGCGATCCAAGAGATCGTAGATGCTTTTGAAAAAGATAAAACAAAGCTGACTCTCCTCGGAGCTACAGGAACAGGAAAAACTTTTACCATAGCAAACATCATCCAAAACGTACAAAAACCCACTCTCGTAATCTCCCACAACAAAACACTTGCTGCGCAGCTTTCGACAGAATTCAAACACTTTTTTCCCCACAATGCAGTACATTATTTCGTATCTTATTTTGACTATTACCAGCCAGAATCCTATCTTCCTAGTTCATGAACTTATATCGAAAAAGAAGCCACCATCAACCAAGAAATCGAAATGTACCGCTTAGCGACAATGGCATCACTCCTTTCCAGAGAAGATGTAATCGTAGTAGCTTCTGCCTCCAGTCTCTATGGATTAGGACAAGCAAGGTTTTTTAAAGAGAACTGTCTTCAGTTAAAAGTGGGAACAAGTTATGCATTCCCAGAAGTTAAGAAACAGCTTCTCCAAATGCAATATAAACCCGTTCATGGAAAAATTGAGCCAAGCATGTTTGATCGACAGGGGGAAAGATTAGATATTTATTCTTCCACCGAAAAACACGTTTACAGATGTTTTTTTGACGAAGAAAAATTAGAACACATCGAGATTCGTGATTCACTTACATTTGAATTGATTAAAACGATTTCACAAATAATTCTCCGACCAGCAACACAATACTTACAAGACCTCTCCGACCTAGAAACAATCTTATCACAAATGAACGCAGAAAAGGATCTCAGAGTCAAAGAGTTTGAAAAAAAAGGAATGCTCGTAGAGGCAGAAAGGATCAAAAAAA
>CAZEFV010000027.1:0-8804 GCA_964511595.1 uncultured Candidatus Peribacteria bacterium | reverse complement strand
AAAGAGAGATGAATTACTATTACTTCAGCTACAACAGTATGTTTTTGGAAAAATCATCATATTAATGTTATTGATACTCCAGGGCATGTGGACTTTACTATTGAAGTAGAAAGATCGCTCCGTGTACTTGATGGTGCTGTTGCTTTGCTAGACTCTTCTCAGGGAGTAGAACCTCAGACAGAAACCGTTTGGAGACAGGCTGATAAATATAGTGTTCCAAGAATGATCTTTGCTAATAAAATGGATAAAATGGGGGCAAATTTCTTTACTTGTCTCGAATCTATCAAAGAAAGAATGACTGACAAGGCTGTTGCTATTCAAATTCCTAATGGTAAGGCAGATACTTTTGCTGGAGTAGTAAATCTTGTTAATATGAAATATTATACTTTTGAAGGAGATAAGGGTGTTGATGTACTTGAGCATGAAATTCCTGCAGAACTTCAGGCTCAGGCTGAAAATTATAGAGAAAAAATGCTGGACACTCTCTCGGTATTTGATGATGAATTGGCAGAAAAATTCTTGGAAGGAGTAGAGATTCCTCAGGATGTTATCAAAAGAGCAATTAGAACAGGAACAATTAGTGGAAATCTTTTCCCTGTTATGTGCGGTTCTTCATTAGGAAACAAAGGGACGCAATTGATGCTTGATGCAGTTATTGATTTCTTGCCTTCTCCTTTGGATAGAGGTGCAATGATCTGAGAAGATGAAGATGACTCAGAAAAAAGAATTGAGAGGAAACCTTCAGATTCAGAACCTGTTTCAGCAATTGCTTTTAAAATCTTGACAGATCCTTTTGTGGGAACTTTGACGTATGTAAGAGTTTACTCTGGAGTAATCCATTCAGGAGATACATTCTATAACCCAATTACTGGACAAAAAGAACGTGTTGGAAGGTTATTGCAGATGCATGCAAACAAAAGAGAGGAAATTAGCGAAATTCATGCTGGACATATTTGTGCGTTCTTAGGTTTAAAGGATACGAGAACTGGAAATACGCTTTGTGATCCAAAACATCCAATCATTCTCGAAAATATGGAATTCCCTGAAACAGTTATCTCTATCGCTGTAGAGCCAAAATCAAAAGCAGATCAAGAAAAGATGGGTCTAGCTTTGGCGAAACTTTCTTATGAAGATCCTTCTTTTAACTATAGATCAGACGAGGAAACGGGACAAACTATTATTTCTGGTATGGGAGAATTACATTTGGAAGTGATTGTAGATAGGATGAAGAGAGAACATAAAGTAGAAGTAAATACGGGAGCTCCTCAAGTAGCTTATAGAGAAACTATTACACAAAATGTAGAAGGAGAAGGAGTCTTCAAAAAGCAAACGGGAGGTCGTGGGCAGTATGGACATGTTGTGCTAAAATTGGAGAAAAATGATGAAAAAGTATATGATTTTGAATCTCAAATTAAAGGTGGAGTGATTCCTAACGAATTTATCCCAGCAATTGATAAAGGAGCTAGAGAAGTGGTTGCACAAGGACTTTTAGCTGGATATCCAATCATTAACGTAAAAGTGATTCCTTTCTTTGGATCATATCATGATGTAGATTCTTCGGAAGTTTCATTTAAAGTGGCTACTCATAAAGCAATGAAAGATGCGTTTTTCAAAGCTTCTCCAGTATTGCTTGAACCGATTATGGCTGTTGAAATTGTTACGCCTGATGATTATACAGGAAGTGTAATGGGAGATCTTAGTGGAAGACGTGGAATTATTCTTGGTCAGACTCCAAGAGGAAATGCAACTGCTATTTCAGCAAAAGTTCCTTTGGCTGAAATGTTTGGATATTCTACAGATTTACGTTCAAATACTCAGGGAAGAGCTCAGTTTACTATGCAAATGTCTAATTATGAAAAAGTTCCTGAACATGTAGCGAAAAAAATTATCGCTGAGAGAGCGGGAAAAGTTAAGGGTGATGATGATGAGTAATATTATCTAAAGAAAGAAAAAGCTGACTTTGCATAAAAGTTGGCTTTTTTCTTGTAAAATTTGCTTTTTTTTTCTTTTTTCTGTATAATTGTCTGATAAAGTCAGTCTTTTATTCTTTGTGGTTATTCTATGCCTATCAAATCAAAACAAGAACAGAAAAAACAGAGAACAAGAACTCCTAATTCAAAATATATCTTTATTTTCCTTTTTTTTGCGATTCTTGCTTTTGCTGCATGGACGATTTATTTAGAAGTGAATACGGTTTTTACTAAAAGATTACTGGAAGGAAAACAGCAATATATTGCTTCACTGCAACAGGAAATTATAGATTTCTCTAAAATTCAATGATTTGATAAATTTCAGTCTGTTGTTCAACTTGAGAATTCTTTGAAACAGATTCCGCGATCAAGACATATTCAGATGGTTAGTCAGATTTTTGAGGATATTTTGGGTACAGATTCGTCTGAGACAAATAATATTATTCTTTCTGATTTCCAGATTTCTTTGGATTCTATTAGTGTGAATGGATATGTTACGAATTTGCGTATTTTGTATGCATCTCCTGCCACTTCTCAAAAAAAACTTTCTTTAATAGAAAGATTTGAGCAGTTACCTTTTTTGACTGATATTTCTATTAAAAATTATACTAAAGATGATAGTGGTGTTGGATATAATTTTACTTTAACTGCTAAAGTTACCAATAATGACGATGAATAATGACATCCTGAATAGGATTATGGGAAATTCTGTAGCGGAGCCTACAACTGAAGAAATCCAAGCTTCTGGTCAGCTTTCAGAAACCGTTTCTGATTTTGATGATTCTTCGGTAACTGAAATAAAAACATTAGAAAATGACTCTGAAGAACTCTCATCTACGAGAGTCGTTACGGCAAGATATAAAGTATATGCTGGTCTGATTCTATTGATTTGAGTGATTTTTTACTTCAATTATTATCCTTCTTTTTATCGTGCAAATGTTGGAGTACATTCTTCTTATCAACAGGCAATTGAAGAAATACAGAATTTAGAGCAGAAAAAGAGCCAATATACTTTAGATAATCAACTTCGTTTAGAAATTTTGAGAGAAGAGCCGAATATCAAACAATGTCTAAATAATGAAGATTTATCTGTTTGTTTTTCTTTGCCTGAATGGATGACAAAATATCAAGCAATGCAACAACAACTGTCAGGTTTGAATGCTAAATTTCAAGAATGAACTTTAACTGAAGATGAATCTAAAAATAAATCAGCTATAGAAAATTGTATCATTTCTAATAACTTTTCTAAATGTGAAGAAGTGTCTAAACGAATGAAAGGGATGAATATCCCTCTATCGTATCTACTTACTAATTCTCTTTATAACGCAAAAATGCCTGTGGATGAAAAGAAAGTTTTGAAAAACATCAATGAATATCTTGTTAGAAACGGAATCTCTGAAGGTTCTACGATAATAAATGGAGATATCTCTAGTATAATTATTGGAGATCCTAAGTTGATTTATGAAAATAATCCGTATTTTTTTGAAGTTCCTATTGATTATACTATAGAGTTTACAAAAATTACTGATCTGATCTCTTTTGTTCATAATGTTGAAAAAAAGTTGATTAATATTCCGGAGGATCGTATTCTATATAAGATTCAGGAAGTAGGATATGATATCATTGCAGCAAATAAAATACAATCGACAGATATTTCTATGGTCGCTTATTATTATTATAATCCAGAATTGGTAGAACCTCCTCTTTTAGATTTGAATACAGCTTCTGCTATAGAGAATGATCCTACTCAACAAAATCAGATTAGCTCCGAGAATGAAGAAGTGATTCCGATTTCTGCTTCTGGTGAAAATCTTACCTGAGTACTTCCTTAGGCTTAATTTTGTATAAAAATATATTCAGCTTTTTATTTCTTTATACTTGTTGTAGTATCTGTAATGAAAGATCTCAAGAAAAACCTTCAGAATGTCTCAAATAAACTTACATTGAAAAGCTCTGCTATTGATAATATGATAGAGAGAATTTTGGAATCAAATGATAAGACGGGTTTTTCTAGTAAGGAGAAAATTTTGTTTTATAAAGAGTTGGTTTACATGATGAGAGGAGGGGTTCCGTTGATGGCAGCTATGGATATCATTCTTTCTAGTTCTGATAATTATGCGATAAAAAATGTTGCTCAGAGAATCAAAAATTATTTAAATGATGGGAAATCGCTTTCTTATGCGATTAGTAGGTTGCCAGAGTATTTTGATGAAGGAGATGCTGCAATTATTAAAACAGGTGAAGCCTCTGGGAATTTACCAACGGTTCTGAGATCACTCTCAGAAGAATATGCTTATATTAAGGCTATTAAAGCCAAATATGTTGGAGCGATGATTTATCCTATTGCATTGATTGTAATTTCTTTTGTTGCTGTGATTTATCTTTTTGCCTTTGTACTTCCTGGTATTTTTGAGATGATAGGAAGCGGTGTAGATAAAGTTCCGCAGATTACGATGTTTCTGATGAATATGACAGATTTTTTCGTGAATAATTGGAAAAACATATTGATGATTTTAGGTGCTGCTATTTTACTTTTAGCTGCGTATTGTACTACTGAAAGAGGAAGGAAATGGCTATATTCTACAATTATCTATTTGCCTATTATTGGGAATATGACTAAATATTATTATTTGATTAAATGGGCGAGATATTTGAGACTTATGATTTCTGCTGGAATGGATTATGTAGATACTTTTAGACTATTGAGAGATATTCTTAAAATTCCTTTATACCAAGAAATGATTGAAGAAGTTTTGGTTGATATCTCAATGGGAAAACCTCTATATGAACCGATTAGTCAATATACCCATGTAATTCCTTCTAATGTTGCAGTATTGATTAAAGTAGGTGAAGAAACAGCCAACCTTGATAAAGCTATGGATAATGTGATTGAACTTTACCAAGAAGAATTGGATAATGCTATTACTAATTTTGGAAAAGCTATTGAACCTGTTATTTTAATTTTAGTTGGAGCTATTGTAATGTTAATTGCGTTAGGTGTATTTGGATTGATTTTTGCGGTTATGGATAATGTAGGAAATTTGTGATAATAAACTCTTGATTTTCTTTCTCTGCTTTGTATAAATTGAGCTATGAAAAAGGCATTCTCTCTGATAGAACTGATTTTTGTGATGCTCCTGCTTGGTGCTATTCTCCTTTTATGTATGGTTGGCTTTTCTTCGCAGTTTCAAAAACTTCAACATAAAATTTCTAAAGAGTCATTTTTGACGGCTTATCAACAAGCTTTCACGAAAAACTTAACTTCGGCTATACAAATGGGGAAACCTTATACAGGCATGATAATCGATTTTTCACAGTCGGTTTCTTGATTTTCTGTACAATATCTTTGAAGTGGAGAGCTTCAATCTGTTCTTGCTAAGGCGGATTTTATTTATTTAGATCCCCATTTGCAAATATTACACATTTGGACTTCTCCTTTTACGTATGATCTATGAGAAGTATCTTCTTTACAATTTTCTTTATCTCCTTATAAATTTTCTTGTCTTGTGGGTGATAAAAAGGATGTTAAGAAATCCTCCTCTATTGTTATTACTACTCTTATTAGAGATCGCCAACCTTACTGTTTTATGATAAATTCCACGATGTGCAGGTTAGTTGAAGTCCCTTGTAAATGTGAGCGAGTCCCTGGTTATGAAGTTCTTTTTAACTGTTAAATAGATATGAAAAAAAAAACTTTTACTCTTATTGAAATTCTGATTGTTATTGCTGTTTTCTGAACAGGTATTTTGGCAGTTGTTTATTGACTCTCTCAAACTCTGAGAATGCAAGATAGAGCCGATATTATGGTATATTCTTCTTTTTTAGCGAGAGAGGGGATTGAATTAATGTATAATGTAAGAGATGCAAATTATGCAAAAAAACTTGATCGAAACTGTATTTTTAAAGATGCAACAGTTTCAGAAACTCAATTTTTTTCTGAAAAAGATAACCCTTTTTGTCAGGGATATTTTACGGGCGGGGATATCTTAATGCTTTCTATAGGAAGTGAATGAAGTTATACTTCTGTGCAAAAAGGAGAACGTATTGATGATTTTGATAAAAAATTTGAAAGGTATCAGCTTTTTTATCTTACTGAAAAATATGATAACGGTGAGGCAGGGTATTCATTTGTGTATTCTGGTAGAGGAGGAGATCCGCTCCGATATGCAAGATATGTTGAACTATTTCCTCTCAAGGAAGGAGAAAAAACACTTTCAATGAATAAAATTCTGAAAATAGAATCGCATGTACTATATAAAAAAGGTGAATTGACAGGGGAATCTATTATGGAAAGTTTTATTGGGAATTATTAGTTTGCTTTTTTTAGTCTATTGTATTCTTGATCGTATGAAAAAAGCCTTTACTCTTGCTGAAACCGTTATTGTCTTGGTTATTGTTGCGATTTTAGCGTGAGTTATTATTCAGAGTTATATGACTGTTAGTAAAGTGACTTTTGCTATTGAACAGAAAAAAATTCTGACTGAAGAATCCTTGATGTTGACTCAGCTTTTTGATTCTCTTGTACAAGATGCAGAGATAGATTATGATAAATATGCTGGAAAACTTAGAGAAACTAAAGGTTTTACGGATATTCTTTATTTGACAGGAAAGATACGAAGTGGAGCTATGATTTATTCGTCAGGGGAACATTGTCTCGATTTGGAAGGAGCTTTTGATAAGCAATGAGATTCTTATCCTGATCCCTGATCTCTTTTGATGCAAAACTCTGGTTGTCAGCTTGTTTTACAGGAATCGGATGGATCGGAAACTTCTCTTTTAGCAACAAATACTGATGCGTATAAAAGGCTGATCCCTTCTAAAGTTCAATTTAGAATTGTCCCATTTGATGCAAATATCAACTATATTCAGGGGGAAGGAATTGGTAATATTACTAATAATTTAGGTCAGCAAGGAGTTCGAGTATTTTTACATCTTTATTCTCCCTATTATCAGCCTATTTGAATGAATAAAATCGATCAGCCTTTACAACTTTTTTTCAACTTTAATGTGACAAAATAATAGCTCTCATTTATCATCTCACTGGAAAAAAGGGAATATTACCTTGTTGGTGATTTTTATATTATTGGCATCTGCTCTTGTTTCATTATTGGCTATGACTCAATTGAAAAATCTGATGAAGTATGGAGAAACGACGAATAATTTTTTTAAAGCTTATTATTTATCAAAGGCTGGATTGGAACTTGCGTTAACTGAAGTTAGTACTCGTGATGTCGGATTTGAAATTATGGAAGTGGATTCTGGAGCTCTGGTAGTAAAAGATAATTTACATGAATATGGAAAGCTCTATTTCCCTTATTGGTCTCGAAATATGAATGCAAGGAGTAACGCATTGGAAGTCGTTTTGGGACCTAGAGAAAATATTACTATCCCACTTTTTGTAGATGAAACGAAAACTCATCCCCTCGCATTGGATACTGGAGTTCATTTGCAAAGTTTTGATTTTACAAATGATGATATTAATACTATGTCATTTAAAATCTCTCAAGCCCCACAAAGTCCAGAGAAGCCTTTTATGGTAAGCGTCTTTTCTTATTCTGGAGATTTTAATTATAGTAGATTAGTAAGAGAATCTGCTACTATTGCTGATATTTGGTCTGAAGAAACGGCGTGACCAATCTTGCGTGAAGTATCAAAGCTTGTAAATGATGGATATGATATGAAAACTTATTTAATTATCTTTAATCAATCTGCGGTGGATACCGGGAGTTTTCTAATCTCTTGGAATTCTGCGAAACAACCGCGTGGATTTGGATTGTGGACAACAGAAATCTTTACTTTAGGACATTATGGAGATACAGAGATTTGAATGCGCGCTCTATTTAGTGAAGAGCCTCCTTCTCGAAGTTTTTAGATACAAATTCTAAATACTTCATAGCAAATTCTCCCTCTGGAAATCGCCTCTTTGATCATTGTTTCATTGCGATTGAGTTTTGATGATCAGCTTTTTATTTCTAATAAAATGATTTGTTGTAATTCTCCTCTAGATAATCCATCAAATACGAGATAATCTATTCCTTTGCCAATAAAGACAAGATCCTTGTAATCATAGGGGAATCAGGGGAGCGCTGGAGCTATTTTTTCATTTACCTCTCCTAAAATTACACTTCTAGATTGCTTGGAAGCTTGTTTTCTAGCGTCGCGGATATTTCCTGCAAGGCAGAGCTTGGTAAGTAAAAAACCTATAATTCAGCCGATAACTGCTCCTGTAAGAAGTGCAGAGTATTGATTTATCATTTTTTTAAGAGAAATAAAATACTGCTATTATCCTAGCGAAAAAAATAGGTAAATCAATATTTTTTTTACAAAAAAATTCCTTGAATTGAAACAATCCAAGGAGATAATGATAACTGATTTCTTTATAGAAAATGATAATTTTCTTTTACACTGCCTTTTTTGATGATGATGTTTCTAATGTTAATTCTTTTTTCTTTTTTGTAAAAGCGTTATTTATTTTTTTTTGGTGTTCTATCTTAGTACTCTCAATCTTTTCTGCTTTTATTTTTTTTAGTTTCATAATGCTTTCATCTTCCAATTTTACTACTAAAGTATTTTCTACGATTTGTATTTCATTCTTTTTTTGTGAAGTAGGAAATAAGTTCTCAGCATTGTTATCGTTTTCATACCCAAGTTTTTTAAGTATTGAGCGGACGATTCGCGCTTGTGCTGTTTTTTTTGTTTTTTTTGCTTCTTCAAAATTTTTCTTTGCTTCTTCTTCCGCTATTCTTGCTTCTGTTGCTTTTCTTTTTGCTATTTCTGCTTCTTTTGTAGCCTTTTCTTTTGCTATTCTTGCCTTTTCCATAGCTTTTTGGGTCC
>CAZEFV010000026.1:0-8949 GCA_964511595.1 uncultured Candidatus Peribacteria bacterium | reverse complement strand
GCATAATAGTAATAAAAATCTGAAAAAATATTTTTTTGTATTAATTTCTAGAAATCATATCAATAAATACGCTAGTAGGAACTTCTACATTTCCTATCGCTTTCATTCTCTTTTTTCCTTCTTTTTGTTTTTGAAGGAGTTTACGTTTTCTGCTGACATCTCCACCATAACATTTAGCTAATACATCTTTTTTCATTGCTGAGATTGTCTCACGAGCGATAATTTTCGATCCCAATCCTGCTTGAACAGGGATAGCAAATAATTGTTTTGGTATCAGATTTTTTAACTTTTCTACAGCTTCACGACCTAGATAATATGCTTTGTCGCGGTGCACAATTCGTGTTAGTGCTTCGACTTTTTCGTTATTGATGAAAATATCTAATTTTACTAAATCTCCTGCTTCGTATCATTTAAATTCATAATTCATAGTAGCATATCCTTTTGTAGCGGATTTTAGGCGATCGTAGAAATCAATAATGATTTCTCCCATAGGGAGTTGATAATGCCATACTACGCGAGTCTCATCTAGATATTCCATAGATTTTAGAGTTCCTCTATATTCTTGAGATAAAGACATAATATTGCCCGCATATTCTTTTGGACCAACTATTTCTACTTCAGCCATAGGCTCTTGGATTTTTTCGATTGTCCCTTGGTCGATCATTTCACTTCATGATTTGACTACAATTCGAGGTTTCAAAGCTTCTAATATAATTTCTCCCTTTTTTATATATGTTTCCGTTTCGTTATTATCAGCTTTTTTTTCTTTTTCGGAAGAGATTGCTAAAATTTCAGAAACAATTCCTTGACTTTGCTCAATTTTTAGCTTTTGCTCTTCATTAAGATGAACTCCTTCTTGTCTTAAAATTGTTTCATATAATCCGCTAGCAATTAGATTTTTTATGTTATTCCCCGTTTTTATCTGCGAGATAGAGAGATTTTTTGACTTTACTAGATAGACTACTGTTGGGATAGTGAAAATGGTGTCCAACTTATATTCTCTTCGCAGGCGTTCTTTTATAATGTCCATATGAAGCATCCCTAAAAATCAGCATCTAAACCCAAGACCTAGAGCTCAAGAATCTTCCATGTCGTATTCAATAGCTGAATCATTAAGTGATAATTTTTCGAGAGAATCTTTTAATTTATCATATTCCGTTGAATCTATTGGATATACTCCTGCATAGACATAAGGTGTTATTTTTTTAAATCCAGGAATGATATACTCTTTTAGTGAATCACTTTCTCTTGTATTTTGATCGCCTTCTCTATGTGGTCAAATATTTTTCTTTTTGAAGTCATTTGAAATGATTGTGTCTCCAATTTTTACATCACGAACAGATTTTTGTCCAGTAGTAATGTATCCAATTTGTCATTTGTATAACTCAGGATCCGCATGATATTCTGGTGTAAAGTGTCCTACTTCTGTAGGGGTAAAAGAAGTCTGAGAGTGGATCAGATATACATTTTCTCATGCTTTAAATTGTCCGTCAATTACTTTTACATATGCTAAAACTCCCTTGTAAGGGTCAAACACGGAGTCGAAAATAAGTGCTCTAGAAAGAGTTTTCATCGACACTTTTGTAGTTATTTCCTTTGAAAATGCAACTATTTCTGATTAACTTTAAGTGTCATTGTCTTTTCTATGGTTTGATTATCTTCCATTTGTAAGGTAAGTCTTATTGTATATGTCCCAGGGGTAGAGTAGGTGTAAGTCGTTTCATAGCATGATCTTCCTTTGCATTGAACTTCTGGAGAATTATCTCCAAAATTTCGGTTCATCTGTTCTGGTAGCCCATTGAATTCAGCTAGAAAATTTATTTTATCATTTACTCTAGCGATGCTTGTCGGATGTGATGGAGATGAAAGATCTATCTGTATTAACTGTTTTCTTACTGAAATATTTGGTTCTGGATTAGCTGTGAAGGTAATATTTTTTCATTTTCTTGTACTAATGGTTACTTTGGGCGTATAGATTCAGCTTTCTTTTTCGTAATTGTATTTATAAGTATGATCTATGATTCACTGAGTCAGATTTTTCTTTATTTCTCCATCTCCGAAATCATAAGTAAAATAAATAATTTCGTCGTCAGGATCATTTAGAATACTTTGAGATGCGTTAAAATTCACTTTTAATGGCTCGTATCCACCGTTTGGTGAAAGGATTAGCTTTCCTTCAATTTCTGGTCTATTTACAAAAATTTGTATAGGAATAGTATTTGACAATCAGCGTTCTTTGTCTTCTAATAAGATGTTTAATTCATGAGTTCTATTTTCGTTGATAGTGAATTCGTAGGTATTCCCCTGATTTAAAATAATTTTTCCATCAAGGTAAACGTTTTTTTCAACTGCTGAGGAGTCGGGGATGATACTTTCCAATGTTAGTTGAATGGTGGTTGGAATTTCAGTTAGTGTCAGAGTACCCCCAGAAATAGCATCTTTAGAGAAAAGTTTAAAATTAGTATCTGTCGTGAGCTTCTGTTTTAAACTGTAATTTGCAGTTATAATTTCTTGTGCAAGTTGTAACGTTTCTGATTCACATCCTCCTTTTTTACCATCTATGGTAATGAAACTTACCATCACTAAAAAGGCGCCTCTCTCTGGAAAGGTAAAATCCATATCACGGGTAGTTGATGTTTCGTTTTTTATAATTTTATTATTAGCTATATCTAGTACCTGAAAATGATAGCTTGAAATGCTTGAAAGATTCCCGTCCAGAATATTTGTTTGCATTTTGTATGTTGTTTTTTTGCTAGGAAACGGGATCATCTCAACTTCACAAATTGGAACGTCTGAAGGTTCTACTCTCAGAGGAAAAGAATATACAAAATTCTCCTTGTCTAGTCATGGAATTTTAAAGGTTGCATGGTATACTTTCGGTGCTTTATAAATATAATCGAAAGTAGTCATATTCTCTCTATCGATGATGTTGTCATTATTCATATCTCGTGTAATTTCATAATTTTCTAGACGTAAGTCTCTAAAAGCACTTGTTGCATCTATTGTCACTTTTACAGGAGCCTTTCAGAGGTTGATTTCCCCTTGTTTTGCATCTAAAGGTGTTACTGATTTCTTATTGTGAGCAGAGATTAAAATATCTATTTCCGCAGGAATTGAAAGATTGGCCATTTCTTTTTCTAATTTTAAATTTTGTTCTTGAGTGAGTATGTTTGTATATGTGATGGTTATGCTTATAGGGTAGTTTCATTTTCTGCCATAAAAACATGATGTCTCGAATTCTCCCTTATTTGTTGTGATAACTTGCTTTTCTTCATTTCCACATGAAATAGCTAATGATTGAATTTTTACTTCGCCTAGAGATGCAATCAACTCATTGAGTATTGGTTGATTTAATTCAAATCCAACTTCGATTGGAGCAATCGCTGCAATGTCTCCTCGAGAGGCTTTTGCACCATCTTTTCCGATAATATATGGTATTACAGGAGTTTTGAAAGAGGTGGGTGGTGTGGTGTTAATCTTATTGATATTCGTAAAAGTTAGTGCTGCAAGACTTCCTGTTCCACCTAAAATGATTATGGCTATTAGTATTCCGCTTATGAATTTCCCTTTTCATTGGTTTTTTGTCGTAATGATTCTATAAATATTTGAAAATAAAAAGCTGATTCCGACTAGGCCGAATGCTCCTAAAAATAATATCGCAAAAATCGAAATAAACTGCTTTGCTACCGATGCTTCTATTCCTACGCTTGTTAAACTTTGAGGGTTATGAATGAGAGCATTAATAGTTATGGTAAATAAAATTCCTATGATGAGTATAAGACCTCCTCCTCCAATTGCGAGTTTTTTAAATGAAAAATTTGATTTAGCTCAGGATTTTATCTCTACTGGTTTTGTTGTTGGCGCTGATGATGTTTGATATCCTAAAGCTTGTAATTGTGATTGAATTTGTAAATAAGTGCTATTTAGATTATCAAGTTGACTCTTGATTCATGTTAAAACTTTTGCGTCTTGGTTTGGATTCCTTTTTAGTTCTTCCACAATTTGATTATACTGCGTCTGAATTTGTTGTTGCTGAACAAGTAAATTTTGAATTCTTTGGAGATTCTCCATGTTTGTAGAAGTTTCAGTTGGCATTTTAATTATTCAATTAAATAAAAGACTTAACTGAAGTATAATGATTTCTTATGAAAAAGGAGAAAACTCGTTCTAAAAACTGATATAAATTTATTGACTTTTCTTAATATTTTAGTGTAATAAATATTTTTGTTTGTTATTTTGGTAGTTTTCTTTTTTCTTGTTTTTCTGTTAAAATGTCTATGAGTTTTTGCGAGAATGATGTATGATTAACTTACGTTGTTCTAAATGTTGATTAAAAATAAATTTTCGTATTAGAATATTGGTTGCCAAAATGCTGAATCCTAAAAGTAATCCTCCTAAAACATCGGTAAACCAATGAACATGAAGTATCATTCTGCTCGTACCTATAAGAAAAATGCACAGAACCATCACTAAAAGAAGTCAGATTTTTTTTCTTTTTGATTTTATTTGCTCATGGAATACATATCGAATTAATAAACATATTATGCAACTAATTGTTGCATGCCCACTTGGGAATGAATAGTCTGAAAGTGATATTAATGCTTCTAATGGACGAGGCTTTTGGATTAGAATTTTAATGAGTGGGAAAATAATCAACCCTGATAACATTGTCGACACAAATACGGTTAGTTGATAAAAAAGTTTTTTACGATAGAGATATACGATTATTATTAATCCGATTAGTCCAATAGATCGAAAATCGAAAAGTTTATCAATCCATAATCCAAAATTATCTATCAAAGGATGTCTTGTAAAAAATCCTTGTACTCGATTGTCTATATCAACTAACGAAAGCTTGTTTGCATGAATTTTTTGTGCTAAAACAGAAAAAGTCAGAATGCCTACAATGTTTCCAATTACTAATGTTAGGAAGCTCTTTTTGATTGTATTTTGATAGTGTCTAAACACCAAAAAGAGAATAATGATTCCTGCAATTGTTGCAATTCCAATTGCGAGTATTTTTCCTATTTTATCAGCAATTGCTTCATAACTTGCTCAAATGAAATATCCTATGAGTACTCGAGTACTGCTTCGTAAAACATTACTAACTCCTGACAAAAGGATTACTTTTTTTTGATTTATGTTATTACTCCCCGCGATAAACTGCAATATCCCCCTAGTCCACCCGTAAAATTTTGATAATAAAATACCTCGACTTAAATTTTTTTCAAGAATATCTTTTACTTTATCAAGTATTTCCTCTGATATTTTAAAATATTTTCCATATTTTTTTAGAAAGTTTAATCCATATTTTTTCCCAATGAAATAGGCGAGTGTGTCTCCTATTTGTCCTCCTATAAAAATGATAATCCGTGCGATAGGAAGTGCAAATACTTCCATGCGAGCTAATATTCCAGCAATAACTACTAAAGTTTGTCATGGCGTTAGTATTCCAAAAGGTGGGATGCTTTCTAATACTTCTAAACAAAAAAGAATGCAATATCCGACAGACTGAATAATTTCACTTGGTATTTCTAAAAATCGTTGTAATAAGCTTTGCATAGGCATTTAAAATTTAAAAACATTTTAGGTTTATGATAGAAATGTGGATGGGGTGACGTGTTGAGTTTTGTAGGTTTCTTTAAGTTGATTGAGATGTTGACGTTTAAGATCATCCGTATCTAAAATGTTTTTCCCTGCCATAGTTAGTAATTCTACAAGCTTTTCTTTATCACTTCGAGGTCTTTTTCAGAAATTGGTTAGTTGGATGTTTTCGTGTCATTTCCCTGCTAATAAGATAATATCTCCAGGTTTTGCTGCATCAATGGCAAGCTTGATTGCATACTGTCTTTCTGGAATAATAAAAAGCTCTTTTTGCTGTGAGATAAATGACATATGAATATTTTGACTCATATCATTTAATATTTTTAAACGGTTTTCTGTATCGGGATCGTCATCCGTAAATACAACGAAGTCACCGTATTGTAGTGCTATATCTCCCATTAAAGGTCTTTTTTCTTTATCTCTATTTCCAGGAGCTCAACAAACTACGATCAGTTTCCCTTCTCCTTTGTGTTTTGCTACAAAAGAAAGGGTTTTTTCTAGTCCATCAGGTGTATGAGCAAAATCAACAAAACATTTAATTTTATCTTCTGTGTATATAGCCTCCATTCTTCCTGGGATACCTTGAAAATTTTCTATAGATTTGATAGCAAGTGGAATTTCTAGTCAAATTTCACAACTTACTGCAAGTGCGGCCAGTATATTTGCTATATTATAGCTTCCTATAAGCTGAGTTGTAGCAGAAAAGGTTTGTCCTAAATAAGAAAATTTAAAAAATGTTCACTCTAAAGTTTCTTCGATTTGTGTCGCTTTTAGAATGGAAGAATTTGCCAAACTGAAAGAAACTTTTTTGTCAAATGCCATTTCGTTGAATCGTTGATGTCCATATTTATCATCTACATTCATCGCAGCATATTTTATATCTCTTCCATTTTTTAATACATATTTAAACAGTTTTTTCTTTGCTTCTGCATAATGCTCCATATCTCCATGGTAATCCAGATGATCCATTGTAATATTTGTCAGTACTGCAAAATCAAATTTTACACCTTCAAATCTAGATTGATCAAGTCACTGAGAACTAGTTTCTAGTATGGCTAATTTGCAGTTTCTCTCTTTTCCAGTTGCTAGAATTTGTTGTAAGTCAAAAGTATCTAATGATGTCATTTTTTTTTCATTTTTTAGTTCTTCATTTCCGATTTTTATCAAGGCAGTACTGATAGCAAGTGTGGGTGCAACATTATCATTGAGGATCTTATGAAGAATGTTGACGGTCGTAGTTTTCCCATTAGTTCCAGTGGCACCAATAATGAAAAAATTTTTTGATGGAGTACCGTACAAAAAATTTGCGACCTTTGCGGTTCATTTTTTGTAGATTTGATAAATAAAACTATCTTTGATATTGTTATAGATCTTTTCGTATGCAATCAGCTTTTTAATGAACTTTTTCATGAAAATATGTTATTTATAAAAAAGTAAAACCGTTTATCCTAATTTTTCAATAAAATTTTGCTTTACTGACTGGTTTTTTTGTTCTTCTTTTATCAGGAAATAGGCTTTTCTAATAAGTTCTCTGAAATTTTCATAAAAAATCAGATTAATAATTTGTTGAATATCCATTCGCTGATATATCCCGATGTATCCTTCTCTTTCTACCAGCTTTATATCACTGGAATCTCCAGTATATTTTATCAAAAAATAGGTAACGTCTTTGTCGAGATGTCCTTTTTGTGTTTCACTACTTCTTAAAGATGTCGTTCCTAAAAGCGATTTTATTATCAACTGACCTTTAGATATTCAAGTTTCTTCTCAAATTTCTCTTAGTGCAGCGTCCTTTTCAGATTCTCATTCTTGAATTTTACCTTTGGGAGCAACTCGTTCCATTTTTCCGCTTAGAGCATGACGTTTGATTAAGAGAAATTTTGGTTCTCCTTGGGTGTCTATAAAATAAATAATTCCTCCTGCACTTTTTATGATTTCTGCCATTAAGAAAAGAAAAAAATAAAGCTGAATAAGCTTAGTAGTTTGGCGTAAAAAAGCAAGACTATTTTTTTAGAAAAAATTATTTTTTTTGAGAAGCTTGTATTTTTATTTTAAATACATATATATATTATCATGAAGTATTATGTTGTATGGAAAGGAAAACAAACATGAGTTTTTTCCTCCTGGAATCAGGTACAACCTTTGATATCATGATTCTCTGATGCAAAATTTAAGAGTTTTGAAACTCGTGAAGATGCAGAACATGCTTTTGTTTTGTCGCGAGAGGATTTTTATGGTCAGTCTTCTTTGTCTCTTTGGAAAAAATGGCAGAATGATAAGACAATTGATGTACCTTTTTGTATAGACGCTGTGGCAGTTGATGCTGCGTGTGCGTGAAACCCTGGTATATTGGAGCGAAGAGGAGTCGAAGTTGCTGATGGAAATGAAATTTTTTCTTTTAGAATAGAAAAGGGTACGAATAATGTTGGTGAATTTTTAGCTATTGTTAGCTGATTCCAGCGAATCTTTTCTTCTGATTCAGATTTTTTTATCTATTCTGATTCAAAAATTGCAATAAATTGGGTTAAAGAAAGAAAATGTAAAAGTCTTTTAAGAATAGAAAGTCCTTCTTTGCCGGTATGGAAGTTTGTCCAAGAAGCTGAGGAGTGGCTGAAAACGCATGAGATAGATTTTTCACATTTATTGAAACGGAGAACCTCTGAATGGGGAGAAATCCCTGCAGATTTTGGGAGAAAATAGATATTATGTTGATTTTTTATTACAAGTCTTGCAAAAGCTCGGGATTTCAGTATCATTTGTTTTGACAGCTGATTTGTTTTATAGTTTTTAAGCTTACTTTCTTTTGATTTTAGCTAGGACTTTATCGGCTGAATGTGCAATTTGTTTCTGATTTTTATTTATTTTTATTATAGATAGCTGATGAAAACAGTTTTGTTAGTATTGCTTTTTGCTCTTGGGTTAGTGATTATGGTCTCTATTTTGATGATGAATCCAAAAGATGGAGGTATTGGAATGGGAATTGGAGGAGCTTCTGCTGGAGGAGGAAAGAATGAATATGGAAGTAAAAAAACTATGGAAGGAAAATTGAAAAAAGTGGCTTTATTTTGCAGTATTGCGCTGGTAATCGTGTGTCTTATTTTACCTTTTGTTAACTAGTATGCGAAATCCTTTGTATAAGATGAGTACCACACAGAGGTTTTTTAGGTACTTAATGGGAATTTTTTTTGTTTTTTGGTGTATTTTAACGGTAATATTGGTGTATTTTTATTTACTTTCTACAAGTTCTCAAGAAAATCAGAAAGGAGGAACTTTTGTTGAAGGAGTTTTTTCTCAGCTTTCATATCTTCCGTACCTCAAAACGGATGCACAGAGTTTATTTTATCA
>CAZEFV010000025.1:0-9285 GCA_964511595.1 uncultured Candidatus Peribacteria bacterium | reverse complement strand
AACTTACATTACCAATATTCTAAATCTGATATCTCCTGTAATAATGGCTCTAGGATTAGTGATTGCTTTTTTCTGAACATATAAAATGATGACTTCTGATGATCCAGCAAAGATTAAAGACGGCGGGAAACTCATTATCTATGGTGTCGTCTGAATTATTATTATGGTAAGTGCAAAATTTCTTTCCTATGCGTTGGTGGATAGCGTAATTAAAGACTCTCAATTTATTGGATTGCAAATTGCAGAAAATTTCTATGATAAGATTGTTATGCCACTTATCAATGTTGCAATGTTCTTAGTAGTAGGAGTCTTATTCTTCGTTTTAGTTTCTCGCGTATTCCAGTTCCTGACTTCACAAGATGAAGGTGTGAAAAAAAAGGCGACAGGAATGATCACTTGGACGGTAGTAGGGATTTTGCTAATTTTGGCATCCAATCAGCTTGTAGAGGCAGTATTTGGATCTAGAGATAAAGTGTTCCAATGAGCACAAACATTAGGTGACGTCGGAGCAGGTGTGTTTGAAAATTCAAGTATCCCTATTCTTTATCAGATTATTAACCGAGTAATGGGATTATCAGCGTTGGTCGTGCTCGTGTTGATCATTTTCCAAACATTCCAAATGCTGACGAAACCTGATGACCCAGAAATGACAAAAAAGATCAAAAAAACGCTTCTTTATGTAGTAATCGGAGTGGTAGTAATCGGAGCCGGATACTTGATTACCAATGTCTTGCTCGTGACGTAAATAATATACAATTATAGTCAAAAAATACAATTTGTCAAGAGGAATATTTGCGGTATATCTGCTTTATTTCTCTTTTTTTAATATTTTCGTTATAATTAGGGGATTTTATTCTGTATGAACGTTCCTATGACTGATTCTACTACAGCTTCAGAACTCGAAAAAAAAACAGCCTTCCCAGCTGTTGATTCTGCTTTTGATCAAATGTCAGAAAAACCTGATTTGACACAAGAAACCAAAGGAATTAAAACTTTGGAGGTAAATGTCACTACTACCCATGAAACCAAAGAGGTGAAAAAGGAGGTAGAGAAAAAGGTAGAAAAGAAAAAGAATCCTGAAGTGCCTCCGCTGAAAAAATTGACATTGCAAGAAAGGATTCTCATGAGTGATGATGAGTTCTCCAGTATGACACACGAGGAATACATTCAGGCAATCACAGAATTGAAGGAGAAATTCGAACAGCAAAAAGAGCTGGTTGACTTTTCTTTTACACAAAAGCTTTCTACGCCTATTGAGCGAATCATTCCAGATGGTAATGACAAAAAACAGCAGACGAAACTCGTAGATCAGGCAAATAATTGGGTTAAAAAGCTGACTGTCCTTGAGGACAGAAATGAGAAAGAACTTAAAATTTTGAAAGGGAATAAAGTGTTAAAAGCAACAGAGAGAAAAGCGTATATCGAAGCATTAAATGCTTATATTGATTTAGAAACCAAAATTTCTGCACGAAAAAACGGAGACTATCCTACTGTTGATGATTCTACGCAGCGTAGTGGAGTAAATAGACAAAAAGGTGCGGTAAAGAGAGGATTTGATGATCCTGTCGATACACAAAACACCTTCAAACAGGGTAAATTTATCATAGACAAAAAAAGGGTTAAAAAAAGTCTTGAACAAGATTGAGCCAATTTTGATAAAGAAGCACGATCAAAATCAATGGATCAATGCGACTTTTGAGAAGTCTTTCAAAAAGGAGGAGCTGCAGGAGTGATTAGAAAAGCAATGGATATGACTAATATGAGTTGGCAGTCAAAAAATAATCGATCAGCACTGGCTTTTATTGGATTGTTAGGATTTTGAGGGAAAAAATTGATAGATCGAGCAACTGATAAAAAACAACCTTGGTATCAAAAATTAGGAATTCTTGCAGGAGTAGCTTTTGGTGCTGAGGCATTAACAGGAGATAATATTGCAGTGCTGATAAAAAAACTCATGACAGGTGGATTTTCTATGGACGAATTAAATCAAAAATTTAATGGAATGTTTGCAGATGCAGATAAACATGCTCCAGAGATATCCAATTATATGAAAAATCAGTCTCTTCTAGGGTTAATAGGAAGAGATCAAACAATGGCAAACTTTCTTGCCCTTCAAGGAGATTGGTCAAAAAATCCTCAAACCTATGCAGATTGGCGTCTAAAGAATCTTGAAATGTTAATGAGTCCTGAGATGAAAGAATTGAGGGGCTCAGATGATGCTATCGTTAAACAGTTTAAAACAATCTTCCCAGAGCAATATAATGATGAAATCATCAATAATTTTTTGTGAAATTATGGTTTAAATGCAAAGCATCTTACTCAAGAAGAAAAGAATCTGACGGCTCAAGAGGTACATGATAGAATCTACAATAATAAAATTAAAATGGAGAATCGACTCAACGCAAAAGGGAAAAAGATCAATCCTAAAGGATTAAAAAATATCAATTATTATCTAATTCATGCTGATGTGTCGGATGCTACGCGAGAAAAAATGGATGCAGAATGATGATTCTTTGAAACAGACCTAAGCAATAATTATAGCATCGAACGTAAAGATGATAAAACAAAAATGATCGCTCAGGTGGATCAACTTCCTTCTCTTGCAGATCTTTCTCCTGAAAAAAAACAAGAAATAAAAAACTGAATTATCCAATTTTATGACTCAATGCCAGGAGACAATAAGCCAAAATTTAATTTAATAGAAGAAGGCGGTAAAATTTACTTACTTTCTCATCAGACTTCTATTGGTGAAAGCTCTCAGGGAGTCGAGATAGATCTGAGAAAAAAACAATTACCTCATCTAGTTAAAAATGACATCAATCTAGATTTCATAAAAAGTGGATATAAAGGGCTGTTCGCTACCGCATACGTTTCTAATGGAATCATGAATATCACCAAGAATCAGCCAACATCTTCCACTACTCCTTTTGAGTATCGTGGGTGGCGGAATTTTATTAATTTAAATTCGGGGATGCCTCTATCTGGACAGTGATTCTATTATGACAATAAAGATTTATTGAGTGGGCAATGGTGAATCGCTACTCAAGTATTATCTGATGGTCTGTTAGGTTGTTTTAGTAAAATGAAAGAAATCGCCCCAGAAATCCATGAAAATCCGCTAAGTTACCAGAATTATCTCAACTGGTGCCATAATAATCGTAAGTCATTTGTGGTAAATCCAGCATTAGGTTCTTCATCTGAGACGCAATGAAATAACATACAAAATAAATGAGATACTTCAGAGCCTCTTACTAGTCCTACAGAAGATACATCCACTTCATTGACGCAGCAGAAAGAAGAAAAGGCTGAATCTAATCCAGTAGAAATGGACCCAAAGATACTTATTGCAGGACTGGTGGGATTGTCTGCAGCTGAAATTAATCAGAAACTCACCCCCGATCAGATAAAAATTATTCAAAAGGAAGTCGGAGCTGGTGTGGATGGAAAATATGGTCCGCAAACCGATGGGAAAGTAGCGGAATATACTAAAAACTCGAATAAAATAGAACCAAATAAAGAAAAGTATTTGGATGATCTATTGACTAATAAGAGGTATTATTATGCTAAAGGAAGAGAAAAAGAAGTGTTTAAAGCACATATTGAAGAGGGGAAAAGTATTTCTGACTTATTGGCTGATCCTATTGATATTCCATCTAAAAAAGTAGAGAAGATGAATGATAAAAAAGAAACATCTCAAAATGATCGAGTAAAGCCCGAATTGCCAAATGAGAATGCAGATGGAGGTGTAGATGCGAGGTATGAGATGCGAGTAAATACCTATGTTATCCCAGGTCTTTCAAAAGATGGATATTTTGTGTCGACGCAAAACGTAAAAAACCCAAATATTGATATTTATTATTCTGAGAAGGGAGAGTCCTTTTCAAATGGAGTTTGATGAAAAAAAATAGAATTCAGTACTAAAAAAACGTATAATCTTAAAAAACGAGTCGATAAAGACGGAGCTTTTGATAAAGAAAATTTCTGGAAATATGTAAAAATTGATCTAAAAGAACAGTTAGAAAGAGAGAAAAAGCAGGGAAAATACCAAGACGTTCGTAAAACTTTATTAACTCAACAGATCCCATTTGAAAAGCTTCTCAAAGCTGAGGAAAAACGAAACGATTATCAGAAAGCTTTTTTATCACAGTTTACGAGAGACCAATTCAACGAAAAAGGGAAAATTTCATTTAAAAATATCTCAACTCTACAGCCAACCAAGGACAACAAAGGTTGGTATGTGGATTTTAATTTTAAGTTTAATAAAAAGAATAAATATACTTTCAAAGATGTTTATTCTGACGTATATCCAAAGTTCTATTTAAATGACATCACGAATGCAGATGGAACAATAAATTGGCAGAAATTTTACCAAAAAGTAAGAGAATGGGTAGATAAACTTGCAGAAAAATAAACTTGTCCTTGAAAAAAATACAGATTTTTCTACAACTTAACCAATGCTTGCTCACCTTCATCGCCTCAGATCCAAAGATGTCCGCTTTTTGACAAAAAAAAGGCAGTATTTCACCAAAGGACAGTTTGGTTTCTTTTATGTGAAACAGTATCCAAATCGTGAATTTAATCAGTTTTCTTTTCATGTTTCGATCAAATATTCCAAGCACGCTACCAAAAGAAATAAATTGAAAAGACAAGTAATGAATTGGCTTCGTGATAACAGTAAAATCCATCAAAAAATAGCAGGAAATTATCGGAAAGTCTTTATTGTTCTCAATAAAAACCTCTTAGAATCAATGATTACGCAAGATCAAAACGTTCAAATCTCTAATTTTCAGACTTCTTTTACCTCTTTCTTCACCTTTCTATGATCAAAGAAATAAAACAAAAAGCTGACCAATTTAAAAGTTTCGTTACAAAAATACGAAATGATCACTTCCCACATAAACAAAAAGAGGTGGAAATAGAAGAGGTGATTATTTCTACTGAACCTCAGACACAAGAAGCTTTTAGTTATAAGGTAGTACTATTTTGGGCTATAGGATTAGGGTTCGTAATTATAGGATATTTAATGTATCATACGATGGAATATCTTTACCTTCTAATCGCTGCCTATGTAATTTCTTTAGCTTTAGAAGGAGTTGTCGGTTTTTTCTCAAAGCTGACACGTCGTAGAGGAATCGGGATTCTCATTACATACCTTTTAGTTATCTTGTTTCTTACGTCAGGATTTATCATTGTAGTCCCTTTCTTATTACATCAGGGGACAGAAATACTCAACTTAATAACCCAAAATTTACAAGAGATTCAACAAGAGATCTCTCAGCAAGGATTGGAGGGATATTTGACGAGTCTTCATCGGCTTCCTGAGTTTGTGATTAGTGAAATAATAAGATACGTTAGTATGACAGATACCAATAGCGTTTTACAGACGATTAGTAATAATATTGGGAATATCATGAGTATGTCGAGTTTATATCTAAAGTTATTAGGAGGATATGCTATGAATGTAGTAGGACGACTGTTTGCTAGCTTGGGGAAAGTAGTATTATTCCTTATTTTATCAGTTTTTTTCTCTCTTTCTCATTTTGAGGTCAAAAATGCGTTAAAATATGTACTACGTAGAACAAAGCAGAGTAGAACGAAAATTGATGATGTATATGGAGGAGTTGCAAACTGGCTAAAAGCTCAAATATTAATGTGCTTCGTAATAGGGGTTACGACATATTTGGGACTTTGGATTTTGCATCTCATAGGTTTTGCATTACCACAGAAAGGAACTTTGGCAGTCTTAGCAGGTATTTTTGAGGTTCTGCCTTATCTTTGACCATTTCTAGGGGCAGTCCCTGCCGCAATAAGTGCATTAGTACTTTATGGGTTGCCAGGTTTTTTGGCAGTAGCTATCCTTTATACCATTATTCAGCAATTAGAAGAAAATTTTCTTATCCCTTTAGTGATGAATAAAACGTTAGGAGTAAATCCACTATTGGTCTTTATTAGTATGATGTTTGGAGGACTACTAATGGGATTTATAGGAGTTTTATTATCGGTGCCGATTGCGGTAATTCTTGCGATCATTTTTAGAATACCCGCCTCTCATCGTGGAAAATAATTGTGAAATAGTTGATAAAATTCAAAAGGCTAGTCATTGACTGGTCTTTTGTTTATTTTTTGAAATAAAAAAAAGAGAAAAAACTGATTTTCTTGTGAAAAACTTAAAAACTCCGCTAACTAAAAGCTATCATCTTTCATAAACTTTGAACGATTTTTCCCTTGCATTTCTTTTGGGAAATACTACATCTTGTGGTTAGTGATATGATTGCACCACAAGATGTTGTGGTATTGCAAAAATAAATAAAAAATTCTAGACTTTTTATTTTTTTATACAGAAAATGAGAATATGTCCATCCAAACGGTGATTAAAAGAGACGGGAAATCTGTTCCCTATGATGCAAACAAAATTAAAATAGCAATTCAAAAAGCGAATAAAGAGGTTCAACAAAGCGAGAGAGTCAATGATCTTGATATTGATTATATTGTTGCTTCGCTCGAGTCTCTCAATCAATCTACTCTCGCTATTGAAGGGATTCAGGATTTTATTGAGGCTCAGTTAATGAGAATAGGTAAATATGAGTTGGCAAAAACGTATATGATCTATCGCTATAATAGAGCATTGCTTCGTAAAGCCAATTCTACAGATGAATCTATTCTTGCTCTCGTACAGGCGGCAAATAAAGCCGTTGGAGAGGAAAATGCAAACAAGAATCCTCGTATTCTAGCGACACAAAGAGATCTCATTGCAGGAGAGGTGTCAAAAGATATTGCAGCGAGAATCCTTCTTCCAGAGCATCTGGTTAGAGCGCATCAAAATGGGGAAATCCATTTTCACGATATGGATTATTATATTCAAGGATATGTTTGAAAAAGGGACTGTGATGAACGATAAGCTAATTACAGAGCCAAAGTCCTTTAGCGTTGCATGTACTGTGATGACACAGATTATCGCAGCAAATTGCGGAGGACAGTATGGAGGACAGTCTGTAAATATCAAACACTTAGGAAAGTATCTCAAAGTTACGGAAGATAAAGAGAGAAAAAAGCTGATGGAAGAGTTTTGAGACAGATTATCTCACGATTTATTGACAGATTTAGTAGAGAAAAAAGTTGCAGATGAGTTAAAAACTGGAGTTCAAACCATACAATACCAGCTGAATACCTTTATGACAACCAATGGACAGTCTCCATTTGTTACCTTATTCTTAGAGCTAGCAGAGGATGATCCTTATGTAGACTACACAGCACGTATTATTTCCGAAATTTTTCTCCAAAGGATGCAGTGAATACCAAATGAACAAGGAGTTTGGATCACGCCAGCATTCCCAAAATTGGTATATGTATTAGACGAACGGAATAATCTTTCTGGGGGAAAATATGATCACGTGACAAAGCTAGCTGCTCAATGTTCAGCAAAAAGAATGTACCCCGACTACATTTCAGCAAAAAAAATGAGAGAACATTTTGAGGGAAATGTGTTTGCTCCTATGGGATGTCGCTCATTTCTTGGTCCACGAAAAGATGAACAGTGAAATTATAAATTTGAAGGTCGTTTCAACCAGTGAGTAGTATCTATCAATCTTCCTCAGATTGGAATACTTGCTTCGCAATCCCCAGATCCAGAATCAGCTTTTTTTGAAATTCTCAATGAAAGACTGAAACTTTGTTATGAGGCACTCATGATCAGACATAAAAGACTGAAAGGCGTGAAATCTGATGTTTCCCCTCTCCATCGACAGCATGGAGGAATAGCAAGACTTAAAAAAGGAGAAACAATCGACAAGCTGCTTGAGGGGGGATATTCATCTATTTCATTAGGATATATTGGAATTTATGAAACTACCAAATTGGTAAAAGGAGTGTCTCAGACTGATCCTGTAGGAATAGATTTTGCACTCAATGTAATGAACACACTACGTAAAGCGACCGACACACGAAAATCAGAAACAGGAATTGGTTTTGCCCTCTATGGTACTCCAGCGGAGTCTTTGTGCTACCGTTTTGCTAGGATTGATAAAAACCGTTTCTGAGATATCAAAGATATAACAGATAAGGGATATTATACGAATTCTTATCACATAGATGTTCGTGAACCCATTGATGCGTTTACCAAGCTCAAAATAGAGTCTCAGTTCCAAAAGATTTCTTCAGGAGGTGCAATTTCATATGTTGAAGTGCCAAATATGCAACATAATGTAGAAGCATTAGAAACTCTGATCAAGTTTATCTATGAAAATATGCAGTACGCAGAATTTAATACAAAATCCGACTTTTGTCATGATTGTAGTTTTGATGGAGAAATTCAGGTAAATAAAGAAGGAAATCGAGAGTGTCCTCAGTGTGGAAATACTAATCAAAGTAAAATGAATGTAGTACGTCGTACTTGTGGATATCTGGGAGAAAAGTTCTGGAATGTATGAAAGACAAAAGAAATTACCGAAAGAGTATTGCATTTGTAGTATTCTTTCCTACAGTAATCATATAAAATAGTATTTTCCTCCTTGTAAAGGGTAGTCCTTTTCTATGAAAAAAATGATAAAATACTGTTTCCCTCTAGAAAAAGAGTAAATAAAAACTTTTATGTCCTTCTCTAGTATCTCAATGAAATATGCTGAAATAAAAAAATATGATATTGCTAACGGACCAGGAATACGCGTCAGCTTTTTTGCAAGCTGATGTCGTCACGCCTGCCCAGGTTGTTTTAATGCTGAAGCACGGGATTTTACCTATGGTAACGACTTTTGTCAACAAGCAATTGATGAAGTTATTGAATCGATGAAGCCAGAATATATTTCGGGTCTTACTTTACTAGGAGGAGAGCCGCTAGCGCCAGAAAATCAGCCGATGATCCGAGAACTAGTTCGTCAGGTGCGCTTAGTTTTTGGTACATCCAAATCCATTTGGTGTTTTTCAGGTTTCAAATATGAATTTATCCAGCAGTATATGACCACACGTTTACCCCATGCTAACGATATTTTGGACAACGTTGACGTCTTAGTGGATGGAAAATGGGTAGAAGAGTTAAAAAGTCTGAATCTTCGTTTTCGCTGATCTTCCAATCAGCGTGTAATTGACCTAGAACGTACAAGGAAATCAGGAGAAATCATCCGAGCTTTAGGAGAAGTAGAAAAGGCATTGCAAATTATTGATGAAGTCGTTAAAGGGAATCGAAAGATTGGTCTTGGTGTGATGGGTTTTGCCGATATGCTTATCTTGCTTCAAACTTCGTATGCCACGGAAGAGGCAGTTGAATATGCAGAAAAAATTATGAGGTTTATT